>NZ_JAFLWG010000019.1:0-45588 GCF_017316315.1 Enterococcus sp. DIV1298c
TTATAATCATTGTTCTGTTACTACCTCTTTTTTTTAGTCTTAGATATTTTTTTAAACTAAACACAAAAAAAAGCAAAAAATCAATTCAATAAGAAAAGATTTCTTGCTTTTAATTTATATCTCCTGATTGTCAGATAGTGGCTGATCCATGGATTCTTCCACCTGCTCGATAAAGACTTTACGTGGTTTACTTCCTTCTGAAGGCCCTACGACTCCATGCGCTTCCAGTTCATCGACTAAACGGGCTGCCCGATTGTAACCAATTCTGAAACGTCGCTGCAATAAGGAAATACTTGCAGTTTGCATTTCGATGACTAATGCCTTTGCCTCTTCAAATAGTTCATCTTGTGGTTGCTCGTTTGAACCCGTTGATTCGACTTCATCAGTCGGCATCATTTTCTCTTCATAATTTGCTTCTTGTTGATCCGTTACAAAGCTTACCACCCGTTCGACTTCATGATCGGAGATAAATGCGCCTTGGACCCGGATCGGTTTGTTCTCACCCATTGGCAAGAAGAGCATATCCCCTCGTCCTAAGAGCTTTTCAGCACCATTTGAATCAATGATCGTCCGTGAATCGGTTCCGCTGGATACAGCAAACGCCATGCGGGAAGGAACATTGGCTTTGATGATCCCAGTGATAACGTCCACACTTGGGCGTTGTGTCGCTAAGATCATATGGATTCCTGCGGCACGAGCCATTTGTGCTAAACGAATGATCGCATCTTCAACTTCGTTACTTGCGACCATCATCAGATCCGCCAATTCATCGACAATAACGACGATAAACGGCAAGGTTGGATGTTTCGTCCCATTTTCCAGATTTTTTTGTTGAACAAATTCATTGTACCCAGAGATATTTCTCACACCAGTTGCAGCAAATTTCTCGTAACGTTCTTCCATTTCCTGAACGACTTTTTGTAATGCTTGCGCCGCTTTTCTTGGGTTAGTTACGACCGGCGTCAATAAATGCGGGATGCCGTTATACATATTCAACTCAACCATTTTCGGATCGATCATCATCAATTTTACTTCATGCGGTTTTGCGCGCATCAAGATACTTGTGATGATCCCATTGATGGCGACCGACTTCCCACTACCAGTCGATCCGGCAACAAGCAAGTGAGGCATTTTAGATAAATCAGCCGTTTGGACACGACCAGAAACATCTCGTCCTAATGGTACTTCCAATAGTTTGTCTGGATGATCCGGCTGTGCTTCGATGATCTCTCTAAAGGAAACCATACTGATCTTGCTGTTCGGTACTTCGATCCCAATCAATGATTTCCCAGGAATCGGCGCTTCCATCCGGACATCTTTTGCAGCTAAAGCTAAAGCAATATCATCCGTCAAACTAACGATCTTACTTACTTTTACTCCGACAGCCGGTTGAATCTCAAACTTCGTCACAGAAGGTCCTAAACTCGCTTTGACGACTTTTGCATCGACACCAAAACTTTGGAAGGTTTGTTCTAGGACGCCAATGTTTTTCTCGATTTTCTTATACTCGTCACTTTGGTCTACCGTTTGTGCCGAATCTAATAAATCGATTGAAGGTAGTTCGTATGCTTGATTTTCTTCTTCTGCTTCGATCTCAAATTCTAGTGCAGTGCCATCATCTTCAAAGAGCTCTTCTTCTGATAGCTCCTGCGTTTCTGTCGGCTGTGCTGTTGCTTGTGTCGGACGTTCCATCACAGGAGACTGGACATTCCCTTGAAAACTATCGATGGGAACAAAACTCAATTGTTCTGGTTCCTTTTCTTCATAACTATTTGAAGCTTGTTCGTCAAAATTATTTTGACGAGTCGCTTGTTTTTGTTCCATTTCCGCCATTTCAGCTTCTGCTGCTTCTTTCGCAGCAAGTCGCTTGGCTTCTTTTGCTTCGGCGCGTTGCTTTTGTCGTTCTTCTTTCACTGCTTGTTTACGTGCCTGTTTCTCTGGATCTCCTTCCAACAATTGTTGGAACTTCTCTCCCATGGTCTGCAAGCCATCCAGTAATTGATGTCCTTCGATATTACTGATCAAAGTTGCTCCGCCAATAATCAGTAAAACAGCAACAAAATAACTACCTGGTTGAGCGATCAAAAAGAACGTCAAATTATAAAGAAATGCACCTAACATCCCTCCACCGACATTTGCGGTGATTTGACTTTGGCGAATATCTGCCGATAGCAGGTCCCAAGTCGTTCCGATAATATTTGGTTCACCACTGTTCAATTTCCCAAAAAGGTTGGCATGTAAAAAGAGCAAGATACCTAAATAAAACAGTCCTACTCCCAACCAACGACGACTCTTGCCCATCGTAAATTCTCTATTTTTGACCATGATCCAAAATCCTAAAACTGCTAATACTACACAGAGGATCTGATACGTATTTCCAGCGACTATGCGAAAGCCGTTCGCCACTAAAATGCCTAAAAAGCCAAGTTTTAAAAAGCCAAAGACGGCAAATAGTATAAAAGCAAAGCCAACACCGATCGCAATCATTTGCTCCTGCTGCTGTTTTTGTTTTTTTGTTTTTCTCTTCTTCTTAGCAGGACGTTTTTTCTTTGCCATGATTTATCCCTCTTTTCATCAAGTTCCATTATACAAAAAAAAGCAAGCGAACAAAAGTTTTGTTTGTCCGATTGCTGATTTTCTTTCTTTATCAAAAAAAGAAGAGCCGGACCTACGTCCTCTCTTCCTTTTTTTGCTATTCATTTTTTATGAAGAAATGGTTCAAATGACCTGCTACTCGCCAATATTTGCTCCATTTTCACGAATCACTTGTTGGTACCAATAGTAGCTATCTTTTTTGTAGCGATCAAGTGAGCCTTCTTGTGTTTCATCCTGATCCACGTATACAAAGCCATAACGTTTTTGGTAACCATTCAACCAGCTAAGCAGATCTGTATAAGACCAAGTGCAATAGCCCAAGACTTCTGCGCCATCTGAAATTGCTTCTTTGATTGCTTTTACATGGCTTTCCAAGTAATTGATACGATAATCATCGTGGATTTTTTTATCTTCGGTCAATTTATCATATTCACCTAAACCGTTCTCAGTGATCAAAACAGGAATACGGTAACGGCTTGTGATCCGTCGCAACGCAACACGTAACCCTTCTGGATCAATCTCCCAATCCCAATTCGTACGTTCGACAAATGGGTTTTCGACCTTTTTGTACATACCAGGTACGCCTGTTTCTTCTGATGAACCTTTTTTACCTGTCGTATTCATCTTACCAGCACCCACGCCATCCAATGGATTAAAGGCATTCGTTGCTGTTTGATAGTAGTTGATCCCTAAAAAGTCAGGTTTTGCTGAAGCTAATAGTTCCTCATCGCCCGCTTCGATCGTTGGTGCCCATCCTTGCTCTTCCAAGAATTTCATCGCAGCAATCGGATATTTGCCCCACATGTACACATCCATCCAATAATGAGCCATCAAATCTTCGGCATTTTCAGCCGCTAAAATGTTTTTTGGATCGCTGTCGATTGGATAGTTTGGCGTATACGCAAAACTTGGTCCGATCTTCCCAGGCATGTCCATTTCATGAAAGGCATTGATGACAGCTGCATTTGCCAAGTTTGCAATGTGGTTCACCTGATACATCCGTTTTGGATCAGTTACTCCAGGAGGATGTACAGCTAATAAATAACCTAGTGAAGTGAAAATATTTTGCTCGTTCAAACTCACCCAATAATGGACTTTGCCACGAAACGCTTCGAATAACGTTTTTGCATAGTTCGTAAAATCTTCGATGATTTGACGAGATTCCCATCCTTGGTATTCATCTTGTAATGCTTGTGGTAAATCCCAATGATACAATGTCAACATTGGTTCAATGTCGTTTTTGATCAATTCATCAATCAAGTCCATATAGAAAGCCAAACCTTCTTGATTGATCTCCCCGCGGCCATTTGGAAAAATACGCGTCCAAGCCACAGAGAAGCGATACGTTTTCAAACCTTGTTCTTTCATCAAGGCAATGTCTTCTTTATAACGATGGTAGTGATCTACTGCTAGGTCACCATTCGTTCCTTTAAATGTCTTACCTGGAATACGGACAAAGCGATCCCAAACTGACTCACCTTTTCCGCCTTCTTGCCATGCGCCTTCTACTTGATAGGCTGCTGAAGCAGATCCCCAAAGAAAATCATCAGGAAATGCCGTTAACTTTTGGTGTTCCATGAACATCTTCCTTTCCTAGTTCAATCTTTACCTCTTTAGAATAACACGAAACCCTTTTCATTACCAAGTAGATTTTCGACTTTTCATCATAAAAGTCTAGTCATTTAAAAAATAAGTCTGACATATAGCAAAAAAAGAGAGCACAGCAGATGCTGTCCCCCCTTTTTCGGATTTCACCATGATTTTGCGCCTCATGCCATCCTGTCACCTATTCTGGTGTGACATCCTCGCCAAACCATTTCTCTGAAATCTTTTTAAACTCTCCGTTTTCAACCAATTCAGCGATGCCATCATTGATTTTCTTCACGAGTAGTTCATCATTTTTTCGCGCACCGACAGCAAAATCTTCTCCGTCAAACTCCCCTTTGATCACGTTGAAATCATCTAATTCGTCGCGTACGGTCAAAAAGTATTCTGCGTAGACTTTATCGATCAAGACGCCATCTGTACGACCACTCTTCAAATCGATCAATGCTTCATTGAAACTTGCGTATAAGACCGCATCTTGATTTTTTACATAATCTTTCAAGATCTCTGGGTGTCTGACAAACATATCATAGCCAGAAGAGCCATTTTGTGCGCCTAATACTTTGTCTTTCATTTGTTCAAAGCTAGTGATGCCAGAATCTTTAGGTGTGATCAGTACTTGATCATTTTTCATATATGGTTTTGTGAACAACACTTTTTCTTCACGTTCCGGTGTTTTTGAATAACCATTCCAGATCAAATCGATCGTCCCATTATTCAATTCGAATTCTTTCATCGACCAATCGATGGGCTGGAATTCAACCGTGATGCCATATTCATCAAAGACAGCTTTTGCCAAATCAATATCAAAGCCTGTCAGTTTGCCATCTTTATCACGAAAACCCATTGGTACAAAACTGTCGTCTAGTCCCACGATGATCTTTTTTTCTTGATTGATCCTTGTCCAACTTTCTGTCGCTGTCCGCTCGTTCGTGCAGCCAGTTAAAAAGAAAAAACCAATCAAAGATAGGATCAAAAAGCTGAATTTTTTCATTTTCTCCCCACCGCTTTCTTACTTACTTGGTACAACTTTGATCAATTGATCCCCAACATTTTCAGCAAATACTAAATCATGGGTCACGATGATTTGTGTCACACCTTCTTCTTTTAATGTAAGAATCAATTTTTCTACTTGTTGACGTAACTCTGGATCTAACGCACTCGTTGGTTCATCATACGCTAATACTCGCGGGTTCATTGCCAACGCACGGGCAATTGCCACCCGTTGTTTTTGTCCCCCAGATAACTGATAAGGATAATTTCCCAATAAATCACGAATACCTAATGAATCAGCTAACTCTTCTGCTTTTTTCGTGTATTCTTCTTTGCTTTGTTTCAACACCATTTTAGGCGCCAACGTAATATTGTCAAAAATACTCAAGTGTGGGAAAAGCTGAAAATCTTGAAATACGACTCCTACAACTTGTTCTTCTGTTTTCAATTCAAATGGGTCGAATTTTGAACCATCAAGGAAAAACTCGCCACTATCTGCTTTTTCCAATCCAGCTAAAATGCGTAGCATCGTTGTTTTTCCGCCACCAGACGGTCCGCCGATCGCCAATGTTTGTCCTTCTGGGATTACTAAGTTAAAATCTTTGATCACTTGTTTGTCACCAAATGATTTACTAATATTTTTTAATTCAATCATCGCTGTTCCCTCCTCGATTCTTAGCGGTAATAATTTAATTTTTCTTCAATTTGTTTCAACACGATCGTCAAAATCCCTGTCAATGCTAGGTAGATCAACGCAACACCAAGTAGTGGAAGCAAGCTAGCATCTCGTTCCATCGCAATTTTTCCTGCGCGCATCACATCTCCTAGACCTAAGATATAAATCAAAGAAGAATCTTTCACTAGATTGATGACTTCATTCCCTACAGAAGGTAAAACGATTTTTGTTACTTGCGGAATAATGATTCTTGTCACTGTTTGGAAAGGACTCAACTGTAACACTTGCGCTGCTTCATATTGCCCTTTAGGAATTGACTGGATACCGCCACGGAAAATCTCTGCAAAGTATGCAGCATAATTTAAAATGAATGCGATCAAGGCAGCTTCGAAGCGGTCAAATACGATCCCAATCGTTGGTAAGCCATAAAATACGAAAATCAATTGTAATAATAGCGGTGTTCCTCGCATGATCCAGACATACGTCTGTAAGAAATAACGGATCGGTTTAAAATGCAACGACAACCCTAAAGCTAAAATAATTCCTAACGGCAAAGAACCAATCAAGGTAAAGGCAAATAATTTTAAGGTTGTCAGCGCCCCTACTAACAACTGTGGCATCACTTCTAATAAATCATTCATTTTTCTTCCTCCTCTTTTCTTTAAAGGGGTACATTGTTAGCTGTCCCTTCCAACCACATGAAAAACAAAAAAAGTCCTTTGATCCGAAGATCAAAGGACGTAAAATACGTGGTTCCACCTTTTTTTATTAGTTTTTCGCAAAACTAACCTTATCTGGTCGTCTAACAACGACCGCAGCTATAACGGGCTTCCCGGATTTACTTACTGGTTGTTCAGAAAATCGACTCCAAGATGTGTTTCACAATCAGTTATTGTCTCTTCTCACCAACCAGAGACTCTCTTCAAACACTTAATCGCTACTCTTCTTTTCGATGTCTTTTATTTAACTTAATGAGTAATTTACCTGATTCATTTTTATTTGTCAATCTTTTTTGTGCTAAAATAAATAAAAAATGAATGGAGGTTTGTTTTTTATGTCTGATGCCACGAAACAAGAAGCTTATGACCTGCTTGATCGATTAGCAATCAATTACCAAGAAGTGAGCCATCCGGCAATCACTTCCGTCAAAAATCTCACGTTTTCTTTGCCAGGACCACAAGTCAAAAATCTCTTAGTCAAGTCAAAGAAGGGCAAACAAATTTATTTCGTCGTCTTGCCTGATGAAAAACAAGCCGACTTAAAATTGTTGGCAGAACAGTTGAAAGAAAAACGATTATCATTTGTTTCAGAAGAACAAGTGAAACGTCTATTACATGTTCCACCAGGTACCGTCAATCCGTTTGCCTTAGTCAACGATTTAGAAAACGAGATCCAAGTCGTCATTGATTCCTCGATCGACCGCAAAGATACCGTCGGCTTTCATCCAAACAGCAATACGAGTACTGTCATTTTTCCCTTTGCAGATTTTGAACGATTACTCGCTCATGTGAATCATCTGCCATGGTTTGAAGTCTTGTAGCTTAATTCTCTTTCATTGCAGCTTTCAAGGCAGCAGCTAATGGGCTTTCTTCCGGTTCTTCTGCTTGAGAATATTTCTTCATCAAGCGACGTTCTTCATGTTTCGTCATCTTTTTCTTCTGCTCTTTTTTCCCTAGCATTTTCTCTGTCGTCCCATCAAATTTACAACGGAAGTAAGCCCCATTCTTGCCTTCAATGATTTCCATTTTGCGATGACATTGCGGGCAACGATGATTGGAGACTTTCGGATCTTTGCGACGGCGATAGTTACAATCTTGATTCGTACAAACATAGATTTTTCCATCTTTTGTGTTCTTCTCACGCAGATTCGAGCCACAATCTGGACATTTCTTTTGCGTAATCGAAAAATCTTGATACTGTTGCTTACTTGTTTTGATTTCTTGAACAAGTCGCTTCGTTTCCTTCTCGATCGATTGCAAAAAGACATTCGCTTGTTTTTTCCCAAGAGCAATCGCTTCTAAATCTTTTTCCCAGCTTTCCGTTAAATCAGGTGTCACAAGCGATGGATTGACCAACTCTAACAATTGCTTGCCTTTTGGTGAGACTTGCAAGCCTTGCGGTGTGCGTTCCATCAGTTCGGATTTGATCAGCTTTTCAATGATCTCCGCACGAGTCGCCGGTGTTCCTAAACTGTGTTTTTCCATCAACCCTAACAGACTGGCTTCCGTCAAAGGTTTCGGCGGTGCCGACAATTCTTTCTTGATCGTAAAGTCAGGTTGGATGCGCATGTCTTTCTTCCAATCGAAAGAATCTACATGACTTTCCTCCGTGTTTTTCCAGCCTGCTTCCAACACACGATTTTGGCGGAAAACAAATTGTTCGTTCCCAAATACAACGGTGATTTTCGTTTGGCTGATTTTATGTGGCTCTGCAAACAAGCCTAAGAATCGTGTCACGATCATTTGATAAATCTTTTGTTCTTCATTGCTTAATTTTTCATAGCGTGGACGATTTTCCGTCGGTAACAAAGCATGGTGATCCGTTACTTTATTGTCTTGGAACACGCTTGTTTGGCGAACGACTGCCCCATTTTTTAAATAAGTTTTGACTTCTGGCGCAAAATCACTGATAGCTTGAAGGCGTTCTTTCATCGTGCTTTTCATGTCATTCGTCAAATATTTACTATCAGTTCGTGGATACGTCACGATCTTATGCGTTTCATATAAACTTTGAACGAGACCTAACGTTTTCTTTGCTGAATAGCCATAGCGCTGATTCGCTTCTCGTTGGATCTCCGTCAAATCATAAGGCAACGGTGCTTTTTCTGTCTTAGTTTTTTCTTCAATACTCACCACTGTTCCCTTACTTTGACTCAGTGTTTTAACAAATGCTTGGGCTTCTTCGTGGGATTTCAAAGCAAACTGATTTTTTTGGACCATTTTTGCTTGTTCCTTGCCGACTGTCAACGAAATCGTAAAATACGTTTGTGGTCGGAACGATTCGATTTTCTTTTCCTGATTACGCACCAAAGCTAAGGTTGGGGTTTGCACCCGACCCGCTGATAAATTATCTTGGTATTTCACAGTTAGCGCACGTGTCACATTCAAGCCGACTAACCAGTCCGCTTTCGCTCTAGCTAAAGCAGACTCATAGAGTGCGTCATAACTTTTAGCTGGTTTCAATTGGTTGAATCCTGTCTTGATCGCTTTGTCCGTTTGAGAAGAGATCCATAAACGTTTCACTGGCTTATTGAAGTGAACATATTCTAAGATCCAGCGAGCAACAAGTTCGCCCTCACGTCCGGAATCTGTAGCGATCACGGCCTCTGAGACATCCTTACGACTAGCTAACTGTTTGATTGCTTTCAATTGATGCCCTGTTTTTGGTAATGGCTTGATACCTAACTTTTTAGGAATCATCGGCAAAGTTTCCATTTGCCAGCTTTGCCATTCTTTGTTTAGATCCTCTGGCATCTTTAGACCTAATAAATGACCAAGGGCCCAAGTCACGATCACCTTGGGTCCTTCGTAATAATTTTTGTGTTTTTGATTAGCACCCAGCACCTTGCTTAGGTCTTTCGCAACGCTTGGCTTTTCCGCTAGAATTAGTTGTTTCATAAAAATCCTTTCTGCTTTCCATGGTGATCAGCTGATAATCCTTCAGCAGAGCAAGTCCTTTATATTGCTGCAAGTCATCATCACATTCCTCACACCAGCGCTCATCCCCATCATTCCAAAAGGCACTTAGAAAATTGGTTTTGGCATGGATATACTCATAATTGTTTTTAATGGCTAGCCATTTTTCTTCATAACTTTGTTGTGCTTCTTCAAAAGAGGCAAAAGTTTCCTCCATTTGAATATCTTCTTGCCAATTTTCAAAGAACCACCAAGGCTCATTATCACCGAACATTGTAATTACTTGATACATACGTGCGCTCCTTTTCTCAGGTCATCTTAAAAACATATTAGTCACTTTCCAAGAAAGTTGCAAGAAATTTTGCTTAAAAGGGGCATTTTATGAATGTTCAGAAAATTAATTTAAATGATGCCTTTTATTTTATTGGTAAAGTTGCTATAAAGTCGTCGATCATCCAGACATAACTTGCTTCTGGAGAAACATTTGGTTCATTGGTAAAGTATCCTAAGAAACGCAACGAAAGATAACCATGGATCATGCTTCGTAATTCTCGACTACGGTGGACTTTTTCTTCTTTTGACAAGGAAAAAGCGTCAAATATTTGTAAAATGATTTGGTTCGTTTCATGTATTCCTTCTAATAAAATTTCTTCATTGGTATGTGGCACACTGATCAGAAGTTCATAGACTGCCTGATTTTCAAATGCAAAAGACTGATAGGTTTGCGCATACGCTTGTATTGCTTCTCCCTTACTTTTCCCTACCAACACTCGGCGCAATTGATCATTCAGCTCCGTTAAAAGTTTCGCAGTCAACGCCGTCTTTACTTCCCGAATATTTTTGAAGTGATTATAAAGCGAAGGTGATTTGATATTCAATGCTTTAGCTAAATGTTGAAAAGTGATTTGCTGTACAGCCATCTCTTCTGCTAATTCTCGAAAGCAGTCGATGATTTTTTCTTGTGACAGCGTTCGTTTTTTCATCTAATTTCCCCTCTTATGGAATAAACTCAATCTTATTCAGTTTACCACGAAAGACGAAGAGAAAAAAGACTTCTTCTTGATAAACTACACATTGTAGTTTATAATAAATGATTGTAGATGAAAATTTTCAGAAAGAAGGCTTTACTGTGGTTTCAAGATTAAAGGATTCTGTATTTAGAAAAAGAGAACCTTGGGAAAAAAATCTAGTGGTTTTGTGGTTTGGTACATTTATGGCCGGAATAGGTTTCAGTCTAGTGATGCCTTTTATGTCACTTTACATAGATACGTTAGGTAATTACAGTACAGCACAATTGAATTTCTGGAGTGGATTGACCTTCTCCTCCACTTTCCTTGTTACTACCTTGATTTCTCCATGGTGGGGACGCCTTGCCGATCAAAAAGGGCGGAAGTTGATGTTGTTGCGTGCCTCTTTAGGAATGGCGGTAGTGATTTCCTTGATGGGTTTAGTAACAAGCGTGTATCAATTAGTCGCTTTACGACTATTACAAGGCATTTTTTCCGGTTATATCAGTAATGCAACAGCTTTAGTCGCCACTGGTACCCCAAGAGAAAAAAGTGGACAAGTACTTGGCACTTTGGCTACTGGCTCTGTGACCGGAACATTACTTGGTCCTCTACTCGGTGGACTTTCTGCTTCTGCCTTTGGGTATCGTCCAACCTTCTTTATCACTGGGACGATCTTGTTCTTCGTTTTCTTGCTCAGCTTATTTTTCGTCCATGAAAAATTTGTCCCCGTAGAAAAAAGTGAATTGGTTTCTGCTAAACAAATTTTCCGTGACCTGAAATATCCACATGTCGTCATCGGTATGTTTATTACGACAATGATCATCCAAGCATCAAACAATTCGATCAGTCCGATCATTAGTTTATATATCCGTCAATTGTTACATGGACACGGCAACGTCACGTTGATCAGCGGGATCATTGCTTCTATTCCCGGGATTGCCACACTGATTGCCGCTCCTCGCTTCGGACGTTTAGGTGATAAGATCGGTAGTGAACGAATCTTAGCGATCGGTTTAGGCTTTGCCTTGATCGTTTACATCCCAATGGCTTTCGTAACGAATGTATGGCAACTTGCAGGACTACGATTTTTGATCGGAATCTCCGACGCTTGCCTCCTTCCAGCGGTGCAAGCCTTGATCACTAAATACTCTCCCGCACAAGCTGCCGGAAGAATCTTTAGTTACAATCAATCCTTCCAAGCAACAGGAAATGTCGTTGGTCCGTTGATTGGTTCAAGTGTTTCAAGCATGTTCGGCTATCGTGGTGTCTTCTTATCCACATCCTTACTTGTTCTTGCAAACTTTGTGCTTGTTCGCCATAATACGAAGGAGATTCATGAGCGGGAAGAGGATTCATCAGTGGCACAATTGACTACACATAAATAGAGGTTGTGACAGAAGTGTCCAGCTCCGAGAAATAAGCCAGCCAGTCCGAAAATTGTTCTTCAAATTTTTGGACTGGCTGGCTTATTTCCGAAGGAGCTACTTCTGGAACACCGTTTATTCAATTTTATAAGGCGTGAGAAAGCAAATACCTCAGACTTTTATTTTAAACGTATTGCAAAACTTTCGTTTCTTGATACGCATGGTCGATCAATCCGCCACCTAGGCATTCCATTCCGTCATAAAAAACAACGGCTTGTCCTGGTGTGATTGCGCGTACGGGTTCGTCAAAGATGACTTCTGCGCGATTATTTTCTAATAAGCGCACGGTTACCGGTACATCTTGTTGACGGTAACGAAATTTCGCTGTACATTTGAATTCTTTTGGCATTGGTTCATTCGTTGTAAAATGGATTTCACTTGCATCTAAACTTGTCGCATACAATGCAGGATGATGGAATCCTTGTCCAACATATAATGTGTTCGTCGCAAGATCTTTACCCACCACGAACCAAGGTTCTTGTGAATCGCCACCGCCGCCGATCCCTAAGCCTTGGCGTTGTCCGATCGTGTAGTACATCAAACCAGCGTGTTCGCCTTTGACTTCACCATCAAGGGTCACCATATTGCCTTTTTTTGCTGGTAAATAGTTACTTAAAAATTGTTTGAAATTCTTTTCGCCGATAAAACAGATGCCTGTTGAATCTTTTTTCTTCGCCGTTGCTAGACCAGCACGTTCTGCGATCGCACGTACTTCTGATTTTTCCATGCCACCTAACGGAAACATCGTTTTTGCTAATTGTTCTTGTGACAATTGGCTAAGGAAATACGTTTGGTCTTTGTTGTTATCTACGCCACGCAACATATGTGACACGCCATTTTCATCACGTGTAACTTGTGCATAATGGCCAGTAGCGACATATTCCGCTCCCAAGTCCATTGCATAGTCTAAGAATGCTTTGAATTTGATTTCCTTATTGCACATTACATCTGGGTTCGGGGTACGTCCCGCACGATATTCTGCTAAGAAATATTCAAACACACGGTCCCAATATTCCTTTTCAAAATTGACTGAGTAATAAGGAATCCCGATTTGGGCAGCGACTTTCGCTACATCCTTATAATCTTCCGTCGCCGTACAGACGCCATTTTCATCGGTATCATCCCAGTTTTTCATAAAGATCCCGATTACATCATAGCCTTGTTCCTTTAACAAAAGTGCTGTTACAGATGAGTCAACACCGCCACTCATCCCAACGACAACGCGTGTTTTGCTGTTGTCTGTCATGGTATCACCATCATTTCAATTAGATTCTGAAACATCTACGAGTTGAAGGTCGCAACTTTTCAGTATTTTACATTATACGTCATCTTTCTGAAAATTTCACCCCTAAATAATCAATTTAAAAAAGCGACGTTTTTTAGTTGCTCCATTCTATGCTTTTCAGATACCAAAACTTTGCTATGAGATGAGTTTTATTCATGATTCAGTTTCTTACTACATTCACCAAAAACAAAAGCAGTAACACAACATTGAAATATGTAGAGAACAAATAGTTGATAAACAATAAGTAAAACTTTCGCCGGCTAGTTTCCAGTTTTGTTGCAGCGTATAGTCCAATCAACCCAGAGATCACCATCAACAGAAGTAAAGGAATCAAATAATAACTCTCGAAGGAATGACTTCGAAAAATAATCAAATAATGAGCATAAATAAATGCGAGTGTAGAAATAGACATCGGGATGATCAAGCCCATGATAAAGAATACTTTCTTCTTCTCTAACTCATGAAGTGCCCCCACAATCAATACGTACGCAATAGGAAACAATAAATACTCCACATTACCAAAACTGGCAAAACCTAATAAAGTACCTAGTACAATACCATACATCAAAACAAGATGAATCCCAATGAGCCCCCTTTTTAAGAATGCTGAGGGGATTCTAGTTGAGTAAAACAAACTGATTCCACTGATGATCCACCAAGAATATTGGACTGTTGCAAATAACCAATAAAATTTAAAAACAAAAACTAAACTTCCTAATAGAAAACAAAGCGCCAATAGATAGAACGAAATGTATTTATTCGGCATACTTTTTTTTACAATCATTCCACTCACTCCTTTTAAAAAATACTTATCTAGTAGAAAACCACCAGCCAAAGATACAGAACCAGTTAACCAAAATGATCAATACTTTTACCCAACCGAATGTTATTCCTGTTGAAAAAAATAAACTAATCCCACTCAAGAACCAGCAAATAGTGGAAATCATCAATTTAATCTCGCCAGTATATGGTGAATAAGGTAAAAAATAAAAACTCGCAAAAAATACTGACAAGCACATAAATAGTAGGCAAAAAAACTTAAATCTTTTAGGTTCAATCGAAATCATTCATCTCACTCCTTTTTTCAACAATTAACGATCATAGCTTACTAGAAATAAACTCAATCAGACGCATCAAACTCATAGCGGTCGCAAATCCATAATTTACGACTAAGAGAAATCCTTTCTGATATTTACTCATCGGAAGACAGTTCGTAAAATAAATTCCCATAAGTCCGGGAATTACCATGTACAGGATAAATGCAAAACTTGAAAGTGAATCTTCTCGATATAGAAAGCTCCCTATCATAAAGAAGGTAGACAACAGCATCGACAGACCTAATCCTATTTTATGGAATTTCATGTTAATCTCCTATTCATCTTTTATTTATTGTAGCGTGATGATGCCTTTTTCTATGTACAGTTACTTTTCATTTTAATCTCCGCTCGTCAAATAATAGTTACTTCTATTTTTTGTTGACTGTTAAAATTAGTAACTGGATGAATGATCCAATAATAATAAAGAAATACTAACTTTTGAAAAACTCTATCCCGAAGAATTGTAACCAATAAATTACGATAATCAAGACAGTACTGTAAGTAGCGAAAAGGTAATTCAGCCCTAGCAGTAGCCATTTTAACTTCGTCTTTATTATTTTTGTTGAACAATAAAATCCAATCAAACCCGGAAAACCCAAACCTAATGCAAAAAGAATACCTTCAATTTCTCCACTTAAATAAATATGTATATAAAACAAACCACTTACACATGCAAGCATTGACAAACATAAAACGACTAGATTCAATGCACGTTTCATTCTTCTTTCCCCTCCTTATCAACATCAATATTTCTCACTAAAAACAGAAATAGCTTCAAAAATTTAAAGAAAATTGGAAAATCGTAAATAAAAAGACATAGCCAAATACAAAATTCAACGTAATCAATGTCTTTTTCAGGTATCTGTCTGCGATTCCTAACGCAAAAACGATACTCCCTCCATTGATGACCCAACAAATCGAAATTGTGACTATAAATAGATGCGATTGATATTTAAATGAGTCAAACAATACGGGACTAGCAAAGACACACGTAATAAATACAAGAAAAATTGATAATACTAATAGAACTACTGATTTTTTTGTGCAAGAATTATTTTTTAGAAAAGACATTTATACGCTCCTTTTTACTATTTTTAATTTTCTATTTTACAAGCACACATAGACTAACCAACCATAGATACAACAAAAATTCACTAATATAATTCCTCTTTTCAAATATGGATAAGTGATTTTTGTTGAAAAAAACAAACTTGCAGTGCTACATAACCAACAAACCGTCATGATGAATATTCTGATTTCATATTGCAATTTAGAATACGGATAGGCATAGAATAAAAATAAAAGAATAGAGATTGCCAATAAAACAATTGAAAGAATAAATTCTAAATAATTTTTCTTGGTTAACATTCCTATTCCTCCTCGTAATAGTCTTAACTCATTTGGATAAACTTTCTAATAAACCATTCAATGAATTGCCCAATAACAATATACGTAGCAAAAAAGTAATTCAAAGAAATAAGCAACCATTTATAATGTCGAAGTTCCGCTTTAGTGGAAAAATAAAGTCCTAGCAGACTTGGAAAAGTCATCATGAAAAACAAAATAATCCGTAGAGCACTCTCTCCGGAAATGATTCCTCCAACAAAGCAACTCATCGAAAAAACATTGCTATAGATAATATGAATTGGTTATTCGTCATCTTATTCTCCTTTTAATTTATGAATATCTGTATTTTCAAAAATCATATATAAACCACCAACCATAAATACAGAAAATGTTGATGCTAATGACAATACGTTTCAGAAATTTATTACTGATCGCCCGACAAAAAAATAAACTAAATCCGCTTAGTATCCAACAACCGTAGACAATAATCCTTTGATATACAAGTGGATATAGTCTATAGGATAAAAAATAATGTCTAGCAAGTAGACATGAAAGTATCAATAATACAAACGACAAAATCCAATATTTTTTATTTTGAATCATTTTTTTCTCCTTCTTTCAATATCTTTCTTGATACGCCTGTTCCTTTTTATTTATAAAAAAATTGTAAGAAAACATAGACCAAATCCCATATGGTGAGCGTAGTCGCAAATAAATAATTCACGACTAACAGAGACCATTTCAAGTACCTTCTCATAGTGATTTTTGTGGTAAAATGGATTCCCGCAAGTCCTGGGATAATGATCACAAACACCAAGATGAAGCCGATATATCCTCCATAATCTATGATCGCTCCCAATAAACACAAGATCGATAAAACCATAGAAACAACTAAACCGATTTTATAACCGTTCATCTAATCTTCCTTTCTTTTCACACCTTTTAGATAGTACCATTCATTGATTCAGCTGATTTTTATTCGTTGCGCTCTTACACCCTATAGAACCTTTGTTAAAACTGGATTAACTACCTGATATGAAGATGCGTTGCGAATAAATAATTTACGATAAACAAAAAGATTTCAGATACCTAGCCATAGTGATTTTAGTTGTAAAATAGATTTCAAAAAATCCTGGAATAATTGTTAAAAAACTAACAACAATCCCATTAATCCACGTCCATCAATCAGTGAACCAATAATACACAGAATAGATAAGGACATTGACATACACAAGCCGATTTTGTCCCATTCATAAGCTACTCCTTTCTTCGCTTCATTTAAAATAATCGAAGCTATTTTTGGATTAATAAAAAAATTATACACCTAACAATCAAAAACCAATAAATAGTTATTTAAAATAAAAGTTAAAATAACTTTAAAATAAATAAATTAACTTGCAGATAAATAACGAAAAGTTCTTCACATAAACTATTAATGATAAACATAATTAGATAAAAGTTTTTCCGTAAATCCATATAAAAAAAACATATAAAATTAAAAAAATAGGTGTTTTTATAAATGTTTGTATGTTATTATTTTATCATAAAATTAAGGAGGAAATATCATGAAGCTCAAACTTTTTTTCACAACTTTTTTATTAATCGTTTCACTTCAATTCTCAAATCTGCAGGTACATGCCGAAGCGGACCCTTATCAGTCTTTAGAGGATTATTATGAATTTTTCAAAAATGAATACGCTTCCTTCGAGCAGACATTTGAGGAATTTTCAGCTGGTTACTACAACCAGACACCTTATTTAGATGAGGATCAATTAAAAGAATATGCACATTCCGTCAATGACACTTATTTAACCGAGGAAGCAGAACGGTTAGCGAAAATCCCGCCACTATGGTCCTTCAATATTGGAAATTCTCTAGATAATATTACTTTTGAAAAGAAGCCGGAATATGATACTTATGACTTATTGAATACGGTCCAGCCTGGAGATCTCATTTTTGAGGTAAATCGAGCGGATATTTTAGATCTCGGAGTGATTGTGCTTCATCATATAATGATTGTCGATGATATTGTTGAAGAAACTCATATAATCAATGGAAAAGAAGAAACTTTTACATATATTCGAACAATTGAAGCAACAAAAGGAAACTTTGGTGCCAAAAGTGATGGCGTTGTCTACGGTGTATTAGATGACGAGCGCTTTGATTATACCAATGCCTCCATCCTAAGAGTTCCTGAGGCAACAGTGTTACAAAAACAAGCTGCTATTTTATTTATGAAAAGTCAATTAGGAAAAAGTTATTCTTTGTCATTGTCGCTCGGACATCGGGATCGTACTTTTAGCAGACAAAGTTGGTATTGTTCCATGCTTGTATGGGCCGCCTACATGAACGCTACACCTGATGGCAACATTGATGACCTGACGCCTGTAGATGACCCAAATTTTCTAGGAATTGATCTCGAGTCTAAAAATGATCCAATCGAAGCGCCAACGATTACGCCTAATGATATAAAACGCTCTGATAAACTGGAAAGAATCAGTCCTTCGTTTCCCGAACACATCGATTATCTAAAAAATATTACTTGGTCTGGAGAAGGCGCTCCGCTTCAAGGTGAAGATTTTGTTTTCACCCCGAACTCTAACCTCTATTATCTTGAAAATAACTATCATTTCTTAGCAATCGATCAAAACAACCAACGTCCCTACACCAACAAATCCCTTACACTCGGTCGGAATGCCAGTGGAAATGTTGTTGCACAATTAGATTTATTTACCAATTTTGCTTTGACTGATGAAGCGAAGCAAAAATACGCAGATAAAAATATCCCTGTCGTACCTAGTGGCATCGAACTTGCCGATATCCCAAATTACGTGATGAATTGGATCAATCGCTATACTCAGTGTAGCTTTGATATTGTTTACTCAAAAGATATCACGACGGATAGTAATCACTTACGCTATAATCCGACTTATTCAAAAATCGATCAAAAAGCACATCCTTTATATGGCTATTTAGTTAGTCAAGTAGTACATACGCCTCCAGCATTTACTCAAAGAAAATTTGATTACACGGAGAATTTAAGTGTCTATGAAAATTATGATCTAGCTTATCCGAATCCATTGAATTATGATGTATCCTATACGAAGAACCGTCCGACTTGGTATTATTTCTTCAACAACTTCCATGCATTGATCAAGTTAGAAAATGGTACCTATCGATCCGCCACTTATCTAAGATTCCATGGTTCTTTCACTACTCCTGCTTTTCAGAGGAACGGTTATGGGCTAAACCATGACTTTACAATGATTGATGAAGCCAAAACGATTTACCAAAATTATTACTATCATATCGGTGTCAACCAATCCGTAGATTACGCAATCGACTGGTTAAATCAATATACAAAAGAAGAAGTTCTTATTGTCTACTCAACAAACATCACGAATGATCTTAAACGATTGAATGATGGTACTGCTTCGGTGGGTAAAGGACTAAGCAATCAAGGAAAATGGGTGAATTGTATTATATAGAAAAGTATCATTTTATTAATTAACCCCTGTCCCAACAACAAAAAGCATCCAAGTACTACTCGTAATAGTAGCACTTGGATGCTTTTCAACTATCTTTCAACTAAATACTTCCGTCCCGATTGAGCCTCTTCTTTACATTTTTTTCAGTCGTTCCAGTTCTGCTTGTTTTTTCTGATAGATTTCCTCTATATTGTTTTCTGATAAAGGTGTGCCAAAGGGTAATGTTTTTTCCAATAGTTCTCGTTCTGGCGCATCTACGCCTACATTGACGTCGTTGCCGATCGGTACGCTGTAGTGATGGATATGTCCGTGAAGATTGCGGATTTTATCATTGTTTCCAATCAATAATGGATAATGGGTCAGATAGTATTGTTGATGATTGAATTTTATGATGACGCCCACATCGTAAAAGTAAAATTTTTGTTTTCCTTCACTTTTCCATGGATCATGTTGTTCCAAATATTTGAAAAAGGCCCGACTGTCATGATTTCCTTTAATAAAGTGGATCGTGCCATTCAATTGTTTGACTAAGGAAAGAATTTCTTCGCTGCCTTTTTCATATTTGGGGTGCATCGCAAGGTCACCTAGATGATAGACATGGTCAGATTCCTTTACTACTGCATTCCAACTAGTAATCAACTGATAATTCATGCGGGCAATATTTTTAAATGGTCGTGGTGAAAAATCACTATTACCGAGCAACCGTTCATGAAAAAAATGGATATCACTGATAAAATAATTCATCCAATCTCACCGTCCTTTATAAATATCGTATGTGAAAACAAAAAAATAGGCAATCAATGCCTATCTTCAAAAAGAAATTTTTTCTTAGCTATGTTTACTTTGTAATTCTATATCGTAGTTTCTTGCTGAAGGTACCATGTACAGCGCAACCGCACATAGTAATGTACCGATTCCAGCAATCACAAATAGTTTTTCTACGCCAAGAGCATCGGCTAATGGGCCCGCAAAGATCAAACCAACTGGACCGGGTAGAGACATCAGAGAATTGAACACGCCCAATACTCTTCCTAAAATACTTGGCTCAAAACTTTGTTGGATCATCGCCATCACTAATGTATTGTAGTAAGGCGTGGCCAAACCGGCAATCGCATTGAGAATGACAAAATAAATAAATCCTTGTGAGGTCGCTGGCAATAAACCACTCGCTCCAACTGATACACCTAAGACGATGTAAGAGATGATCACTAATAACATGCGATTCTTAAAGTGTCCAGAAAACCCAATGATCGCTCCCCCTGCTAACATTCCAACAGCATATATCACTTCGATCAAACCAGCTTGTCCGACGGTGCCATTGAAATAGCCCATGGTCATTAAAGGGTATAAGCTTGCAGCTGGCATGAATAACAGCATGAAAACTGCGCCATTGATCATGATATGCCATAATCCCCGTTTCTCATACAGCTTTTTAACTCCGAATTTAGTATCCGCTAATAGATGAACCTTTTCCCCTTGCCTGTCAATCTTAGGGATCATAACAAAAAGCAACAGACCGACACCAAGAATGGCTCCTAACACATCTAAAAGGATCAAACCATTCATCGGTACCGCAGCAAATAAAAAAGCACCTAATCCAGGAGCAATGATATAATTCGCTGATTGGACCATTCCCAACCGTCCATTGATCCTTGTCAATTCCGTTTCAGGAACCATCGTTGGTAAGATCGATTGGATCGTTGGCATTTGAAAGGTCTGTGCGACTGAACGAATAAATAAAGAGACAAAGACTAACCATAACGGAAAGGTCGACATCACTGTTCCTACAATGGATAAAATAAGAGCAAAGATTGCAACAATGATATCCGTGTAAATCAATAACTTTTTCTTATCCCAACGATCAATCAGCGGTCCAACAAACGGACTTAAAAGAACCATCGGAAGCATCCCTAATAATGTGGCAAAACTTAAAATAGTCGCCGATCCTGTTTCTTGTGTTAAATACCAAATGATGGCATACTGCACGACCATACTTGTGATCCCTGATAAAAATTGACCTATAAGAAATAGGTTGATATTCTTTTTCCAATGTTTTTCCATAAATCCCTCCTGTTTTTTGTATCGTTTTATTCTACCATTATTAATCCAGCGATTGCTACAAAACAAAGTCCACATTATTTCTTCCTGATTGAAAAAATGGTAAACTGAATAAAACATTTTTAGGAGGTACCACCATGGAAACAGTCAGTTTTCACACGACGATCAGCCGTTCAGAAATAAACATTGATTTTGAAGAAGAACAAATCCATTTCAGTATACTTAATAAAAAAACTAAGCTGTTGGAGAATTCCTTTTTTCTTTATTATGAAAAAAACAAATGCATTGCTATTGGAAAAAACGATCAGCCTAAAAGTTTTGACAAAGTGATTCTCGTCAAATTACCTTGGGATCTTGAAGCAGATTATTTTATGTACCTTTTGAATGACCAAGCAGCTGAGGCCGGATTAATCTTAGAAAAAGACCAAGATTTCAAAGAAAAGATCCCAGCAGAAGCCGCCAAAAAATTAGCACCAAGCATCGAAAAGGTAACGACTGTGTTGACGACTTTCGGCTATGGCTTCGCTCCGCTTCCTGAGACGAAAAAGAAACCTGCCAAAGCACGTCATCGCTGGACGAAACAAATCAGTGAGATTCCTTTTACAGTGGAATTTCGCGGCAGTAAAGCAACGCTTTATTGGATCAGTCGCAACGAGATGTTGATCAAAGCAGGTGCTACTTTATTACTTGATGCTCCATTGAATAAAGACGGTTCAGTCAGTTATGCAGCTAAATACGGTGATAAAATGCGCGACGACTACCGAGCGCAGATCAAAGATGACAAGATCGTGGAGGATGTTATCGTCAAAAGTGTGAATGAAGCTAGTTTACTATTGTATTATGGTGGAACAAATAGTTGGTTAGAATTAAAAGATCCCCAAGGAAAAACATTAGATGAATGGTCAAAAGTCGAATGATCGTTGACTACTAAAAAAATACCTGAGCGCTAGAAAGAACAGCTTGGCGTACTTATCGTCACATGAAGACGATAGACGTTCCTGTTTCCCTAGCGCTTAGGTATTTTTAGTTTTTCTTTGCTATCTCACACGATTGATTAGCCTTCAACTTTTTCAAATAGTCCACGACTGATCATGCTATCCATCAAGAAATAAAACTTATCTTGACTCATTTTTTGCTTTGGATCTTTAAAAATATCGACTGCACGCAACCCATTGGCTGTCGTGATCGACATCTTCAATGACTTGATGTCTTTAGCAACTGTGATTTTTAATTTAAAGCCTTCTTTGCTTTGTGGGGTTGCATCAAGCGGACGAATCAATTGATAGTTGCCGCCGTTCGTTTCTGTAAAACCATTATCACGTAATGTGTATCTTTTTGCATCAGGATGTAAACGGTAAGTGACCGGAGAACCGAGTACGGACGCTGTTTGTTCAAATGCCATATTTTTCACCTCAGTAAATTTAGTTTCCTCTTTATTATAAAAGTTTCTGACTCGTTTTACTAGGCTTTTTCATGCTTAGATCGCCTTTACTAGGCTATCCGCAAATCGTTGGACTTCTTCTTCTGTGTTGCCATAACCAAAACTGATGCGGATCGATTCTTTCAAGAAAGATGTTCCTTTTCCATACATCGCTTCTAGCACATGAGAAGGCTCAATATTTCCAGCAGTACATGCCGAACCGATCGAGATTGCAAAGCCTTGCAGATCTAATTTCATCAATAAGAGGTCATTGACAATGCCCGGAATACGTAAATTCAGGACATGCGGTAATTTATTCGATAAATCACCATTGATTGCATATTCAATGCCATTTTCTGCTAATTTATCTAAAATCAATTGCTGGAAGCCAACGTACTTTTTATTACGTGCTTCTCTTTCTTCAAGGGTCAATATCTCGACAGCTTTGGCTAGTCCGCAGATACCTGCCAAGTTTTCTGTACCAGCACGACGTTTTTCTTCTTGTTCGCCACCTAAAAGCAAAGGTGGAATGTTTACGCCATCTCTTTTATATAAAAAGCCGATTCCTTTAGGCCCATTGATCTTATGCCCTGATATGCTCAAAAGATCGACCCCTAATTCTTGAGGATGAATGGTTTGATTGCCATAAGCCTGAACAGCATCCGTATGAAAATAGGCTGGATGTTCTCGCAAGATTTCACCGATTTCTTTGATTGGTAATAAATTGCCGATTTCATTATTTCCATACATGATCGATACTAAAATGGTTTCTTCTTTTAATGCAGAACGAAAATCATCGATGGAGATATTCCCTTTTTGGTCAACTGGTAGATATGTAACCTCAAACCCCTTTTTTTCTAGATACTTCATCGTATTCAAGACAGCTGGATGCTCTATAACTGTAGTAATCAGATGTTTCCCTTCATTTTGGCGTGAAAATGCTGTTTCAAGAATTGCGGTATTATCGCCTTCAGTTCCGCCACTGTTGAAAATGATCTCATGCGGGCGGACTTGTAAACTATCTGCCACGATTTGTCTGGCATTTTCTAATTTTTCATGAGCCATCCGACCAAATCCATGAATGCTCGAAGGATTGCCAAATGTCCCTTCCATGATATCCATCATTTCTTTGATTACTAACGGATGCATCGGCGTCGTCGCTGCATGATCTAAATAAATATTGCCCAATGTATTCATCCCTTTCAAATAGAACTAGGCACATTCTAGCATAGAAATAGCAAGTTACCAAAAATAAACTGTGCTAAAGGCGTTTTTTTAGTCGCTCGGACACAGTAGATGAAAAAAACACCATAAAAATGAACCCTGTTCCGCCATTTTATGGTGTTTCAACCTTCTTTATCTAAAGCTCTTCTCTTCCAAACGGAACAATGGGCTCATCGGTGTATTTTCGTGGATACGTTTCACCGCTTCTCCCATCAAGTTTGAACAAGTCACGATCGTCAAGTTTTCAGGATGACGTTCTTCTGTTGTATAGACAGAATCAGTAATACAAATGTCTTTGATCGGTGCTTCGTCCAAGATTTGTTTCGCAGGATCTGACAGCAAGCCGTGTGAAGCACAAACGTAGATATCTTTGGCGCCATTTTCTTTCAGGACTTTGGCTGCTCGAGCGAACGTCAAACCAGTATTTAAAATATCATCAACCAGTATGCACGTTTTCCCTTGAACGTTCCCGATGACATAACTTTCTGCTGTTCCTTCAACTTCTTCGTCTGCATGATCAACGATCGCTAACGTACTATTTAGGTACTCTGACAAGCTGCGTGCACGTTGGACACCGCTATTCTTTGGTGACACAACGACAATGTCATCGCCAACTAATCCAAGCTCACGATAATAATGAGCAAACAATGGCATTGTAAATAAGTTATCTACAGGAATATCAAAGAATCCTTGCACTTGAACTGTATGCAGATCTAACGTCAATACACGTGTCGCTCCTGCTTCTTCAAGCATATTCGCAATCAGTTTTGCTGTAATTGGTTCATGAGGTTTCGCTGTACGGTCTTGTCTCGCATAGCCATAATACGGCAACACCACATTGATCGTTTTGGCACTTGCACGTTTCATCGCATCGATCATGATCAATAATTCCATGTAGTAATCATTGACTGGCTCATTCGTGGACTGAACGATGTAGACATGGTCGCCACGGATACTTTCTTCGATGTTGATCGAAATTTCTCCATCGCTGAATTGTTTGACTACACATTTCCCTAACTCTGTTCCAAATACTTTGGCGATTTTTTCTGCTAACGGTTGATTCCCATTCAAACTAAAGATTTTCAACGTGTCGTCCTGATACTTTTTACTCATGACATCCTCCCAAACTTCTCTATTCTTGGATAGTTTAACATATTTCTACGAGTATTTCTGGTGTTTTCTGAAAATAATCAAGGAAGTGAGACTGTGCCATTCGCCCACTTAGCAGGAATGACTTTATTCGTGTTTCCCCAATTATCATGGACTTTATAATAACGTTCACCAGAAGCTGATTCATAGTAAGCATAAGCTGTGACCCAATGATTACCGTAAGTACTGCCTAGTAGTTTTAAAATGCCGATCATTACCGGTTTTCCTTGGCGAATTCTCTTTGTTGCTCGTTGCCAAGACCCCACTACTGTACTTCTGGCGTAAATGGGTTCTTGTTGTGTTTTAAAAAAGGCGGATATCCCTGAGCTTACTTGAATCGGTATGGTGGGAAAGCCTAAAGGTTGGATCGTGTGACGTAGCTTTTGGATCAATTCTTTTGCATCGCGAGAATCTTTTTGGCGAATATCTGATGGAATCAGATCCGACACACAATAATCTTGATAGTAGGCAAGCAGCACTGCTGCCGCATAAGTACCACAAAGATAACCAGATGGCGTTCGCCACTTTTTATAAGTCAAGAAACGTTGCTCAGGCAAGCCTACCCAACAATCCACTAAATGTGTGGTTGACTGTTGTTGCGCCCACTTTGTTAGAAACGTGTCGATCATTTCATCGTCACTAGTTGCTACATCTATACTTGTTTCTTGCCAAGTAATGGATGTTGCGATGCTTTTTGAATAGCCATCCACCGCTGTAATAAATTCGACAGACTGACCTTGACGATCAATGATCAAATAGCTTTCATTTTCAAAAATCACTGCTAAATAGTGTTCGTTCTCCCGTCTTCTTTTTAGCAGACGAAACTCTCTGATTCGCTCTGTTTTTCCGTCGAGCGTGACTTCTTGCCATTTCCCACTTGCATTTTCCAGAACGATCACCGTTGCCAAAAATCTATAAATAGTTCTAACCAACTATAAAAGTTGTCAGATTAATGTTTATTTCCTGTTTCACCGTGCCCGATTTTGCCACTTGCTCGCTACTGTCGTTTGTTCTAACACTCCACAGGCGTCAATTCGGATACAACGAATCCTATATATCTACGTTTTTCTTTTGATTAGAAACTCGTAGATCAAGCACTGTAATTAGCTAAATTCAGACTGGCATTATGATCCCTATCTGTTGTATAACCGCATTTCTCACAATGGTAAATACGTTCACTCAGTTTTAAGTTCACTTTCCTATGCCCGCATTCGTAACACAATTTAGAACTTGGATAGAATCGATCTGCTTCGACGAATTCAATGCCGTACTCTTCACATTTGTATTGAAGTTGACGTTTGAACTCATAAAATTTTTGTTGTGCGACTGATTTAGCTAAGTGCTTGTTCTTCATCATGCCCTTTACATTCAATGTTTCAACAACGATTTTCGATGGTTTGGTTTTCACGATCTCAGTCGTTGTTTGATGGATGTGGTTCTGACGAATATTTGCTAATTTTCGATGTATGTGCCGAATGTTCTTTTCTAATTTATAGATGTTACATGTTTTGACAAATCGGTTTCCCTCCTTGTTCATCTCGTATTTTCGAGAGACGTTACGTTGTAACCGACGTAATCGTTTCTCGATTTTTCTTACTTTGTTTGTCTGGTTGATATTTTTATAAACTTTGCCATTTGAAACAACGGCTAAATTTTTGATACCTAAATCAATACCCAACACTTCAGTGGTTAATTCTTGTTTGTGACATTGTTTTTCAATGCCAACAGAAAGATACCAATACTTGCCATCGAAAGAGATTCGTGGATTGAGATATTTCGTCTTCATTGGCACTTGTTCACTAGTTTTTATCCAACCAATTTTTTCAAGTAGAACGGATTTCGCTTTTACTTTTAATTTGACATTGTCATTATAAAAAGCAGGTTTTGTCTTCTTTCTGGACTTAAAACGTGGCTTCTCTGCTTTCACTCGACTTTTTCCGCTACAGCCATCAAACCATTTTTTATATGCATCACAAGCATCTTTAACTGCCTGCTTTGCAACATTATTTGACACTCGGTTCAACCAAGCATACTTTGGACGTTTTTTTATTTGAGTAATATGCTTTCGCAACTCATTGTTGGTGATAAATTTCCCACCAAATCGATGATTCATTTCCCACATGTGCAATACCCAGTTAAACACCCAGCGAGCCGTTCCAGCTGATTGCCAAAGTTGTTCTTCTTGTTCTTTCGTCGGCCGTAGTCTTATCTTCTTGGCTCGTATGACTTTTTGTACTAGTTTTGATCCCTTTTTTGTCTCCTGTTTCTTAAAAGTTTGTAGACTTCCTTCGTAATGTTTTGCCCATTTTCCGGCTGGATAGTTCATATTTGTTCTCACCTCAATAGTAAGATACGCCCTATCTAGCCATTCAAACGATTTTTTTACTATTTCTAAATTCTATCCTACTGCCCTTGACCTCCACCTACATTATAAGGGATAGACCTAAAAAAATAAATCAGAGTGACTAATAGATGATTGGTTGTTTTTAACATTTTTCTTGATTTGTATGGACAGAAATTGAACTTCTTATCCGTCAAAGAAGCTGATTATGCCTCCAATCACTTGTGCTTCTTTGAAGTAGATTTTACGTTCCATTTGTTTATTCTGCTTTTTTGTTAGATAATGGGCACACGGAACTAAAAAGGAGCGATGATTCAATGAACCAAGAACGTTTGAAACAAGATTTTTTTGAAGCAGTAAATGAAGAATGGTTAAAAACAGCAACAATTCCTGCCGATAAACCAGCGACTGGCGGGTTTCAGGATTTAGTTGATGGCATTGATCAACTAATGATGCAAGAGACAGATAAGATGTTAGCTGATCCGTCATCTGTTACGTCTGACAAGATGCGTCAATTCCTTGCGTATTACCAATTGGCAAATGATTATGCCTATAGAGATCAATTAGGTGCGACACCTTTACAACCAATCCTTGAACGGATCGAAAAACTTACTTCTTTTGATGAACTAAATCAGCAATTTCCAGACTGGACATTGGATAGCTTACCGCTACCTGTTGTTTTAGATGTGGATGCAGATATGAAAAATGCACAAGTCAATGCCTTTTTCGCCTCACCACCGTCTTTATTTTTACCAGATAAAACTTATTACGAAGCAGAACATCCAAATGGTGCTCAGTTATTGTCTGTCTTTTTTGATATGATGGTCCAACTTCTAGAAATGACAGGCAAAGAAAGAAGTCAGGCTGAAGCAATCGTTGAACAAGCGATCCAATTTGATAAATTGATTGCGCCTCATGTCAAAAGCGCAGAAGAAAATGCGGACTACAGCCAAATGTATAATCCAAGAGCCTTTACTGAATTTACGACATATACAGATGCACTTGACTTAACTGCACTAAGCACTGGCTTGATTGGCACACCCCCAGATCAAGTGATCGTTACAGATCCTGTCTACTTTGAACATTTAGCTGAACTGTTGACAACACCTCATTTCCGACTACTTAAAAGCTGGATGATCGTAAAAACTGTGCGTTCATTAAGCAGTTACTTGTCTGAAGAGTTCCGTCAAGTCAGTGGGATCTTCTCTCGAACTTTATCGGGAACTGATGAAGCAATGCCGCAAAAGAAAGCAGCTTATTACCTTGCTTCAGGGCAGTTTGATCATGTACTTGGAGATTACTATGGCAACAAATACTTTGGTGAAGCGGCGAAAAAAGATGTCGAGCAAATGGTCAAAAAAATGATCAACGTTTATCAAAAACGACTCGAAACAAATGAATGGTTAAGTGATGCGACACGAGAAAAAGCAATCGTCAAATTGAACAAATTAGGCATCCAAGTCGGTTATCCTGACAAAATCCCTGCTTTGTTCGATGCATTCCAAACAGTTCCCGCAGATGAAGGTGGAACCCTTCTTTCAAATGCATTGAACTTTAGTCATCTGACGTTAAAGGATCGTTTCAGTAAATGGAACAAACCTGTCGATCGTAGTGAGTGGGAAATGAGTGCAGACACAGTCAATGCGTACTATCACCCATTCCGCAACGTCATCGTTTTCCCAGCTGCAATTTTACAAGCGCCATTTTATAGTTTGGAACAATCTAGTTCAGCAAACTTCGGCGGAATCGGTGCAGTTATTGCGCATGAGATCTCTCATGCTTTTGACAACAACGGCGCAAAATTTGATGAGTTCGGTAATTTGAATAACTGGTGGACAGAAGAAGACTTTGCTCATTTCCAAGAAAAAGCACAAGCTATGATCGAACAGTTTGATGGTGTACCTTTTGCAGATGGCACAGTCAATGGCAAACTGACTGTTTCTGAGAACATTGCCGATGCTGGTGGGCTAAGTTGCGCACTAGAAGCCGCAAGGACAGAAGACGATTACTCAGCAGCTGATTTCTTCATGAATTGGGCAACGATCTGGCGCACAAAAGCGAAAAAAGAATACCAACAATTACTTTTACAAATCGATGTTCATGCACCTGCAAAACTACGTGCAAATATCCAACCTCAGAACTTAGAAGAGTTTTATGAGGCATTCGAGATCACTGAAGAAGATCCGATGTATCTAGCACCTGCAAAACGTGTGCATATTTGGTAGAAAATTTCTTTTGGAAACTATATTAAAAAATTGATAGTCAAGTAACATGTTAAAAGAGTATAGAGCAGACACACCAAAATGTTTGCTTTACACTCTTTTTTTAAGTCATATTTTATTGGTATTTATGGCTAATAATCAGTAAAACTAACATCGCAAGTATAATTACAAACCTGGATTTTTCCAAGAAGATTAAAAAATATATTTTAAGTAATTAGATTTCTGGTTAACTAGGTTAAACCCAAGGCTATCATAAAAAAGCAACAGTTACTTTTGAGATAACTCATTAGTAGACGGATCTGCTTTCGTTTTAGCAACCAGACTCAAAGAAGAAAGTTTCTCCCCTCTTGCCCAATGTATAACTCTTTTCATCATATAAGTTGCTATTCCCTTATTTCTATATTATTCAGATACATACAATCTTTCAATTTTTACATTATTGTTTATCTCTTGAGAAAATTCAACACGTCCAATTAAAATTGCCCCATCAAAACCATCTAATCCTGCTTGCGGAGAAAACATCCATCTTCAATAGGTCTTTTGTTAATTTTATAAATAAAGAGCGTTGGGCAAGGAATGAAATACAGATTGTCTACAACAATAACATTTTCCTCTCCAAAATCATATATTGGATATTTTTTTAGAATATCTATCATTTTCTTGTCTCAATAAATCTATTTTTCTATCTCGTTCTAACCATCTATATTCAGTAGATAGGTAATCAATCTCCTCGTTCAATTTTTTTATAAAAGATATTCCTTTACTAGCAATAATTAATCTAATAAGCTATAATGATATTGAAAAAGGAGCTATGCACCAACATAGCCCCCCAAAAAAATGTAGCCGTTTAAGACGGTAGCAGATTTAAATAGGTTAAATAAACCCGTCAAACCTCGCTAAAGTTTATGACGGGTTTATTTTTTGTTGTTTTTGCTAATTGTTAGCATAATGCCAACCAAAGCAAGGACAAATGATCCAAAATGAATCATCAGACCAATTGCTTCAGCAACAGACAAAAAATGCTACTCCCTTCTACGAAGTAGGAAAATGCACATAAGCATCACCCCCTGAGTAGCTACCATCACAAACTTACTACGATAATATTATATCATACAAGAAAACATAATTTCATTTAAATTAATCATGTATACAACTTTAACGTTATTTAATAAATCAGTTTACATCATTTAGAATTATACCAATTTTCAGTGACAACATTTATTCCTTGCACTGTCTTTGTGAAATAAAATTGATTTTGGTACCAGCCTTCTTTATTTATTGATTTTTACTTTTCACGTTTTTGAAATTGCCTTATTGCAAATATAAATTTTCCTTTTGTTTCAAATAATTAATTAATAGAAATAGTGGATAAAGTACTGAAGAAAAGCCTTTATCCACTATATTCACTCTTTTTATCCCTTAATAATCTCAGCACCAAGCACTGTTTGAAAATGCTTCAACGCCCAGTCATGTCCGATTGGATCAAAACTAGCAACTGCATCTTCATAAATAAATAATTGATAGCCTAAGTTATAGGCATCGACCGCTGTGTGCAAGACACAAATATCTGTACAAACGCCTGTTAAATATAGCTCAGTAATCCCACGTTCACGTAAACGAATATCGAGATCTGTACCGCTGAATGCAGAATAGTGACGTTTATCGATCCAATACACGTTGGCTTGCGTTTGGTATTCCGTATAAATCTCTTGCAATGAACCATATAGATCACGACCATTCGTTCCGATCACATTATGTGGCGGAAACAAGTTGTTTTCTGGATGAAAGTCATCCGTTGGGTCATGGGCATCAATAGCAAAGACGACATAGTCATTTGCTTCAATGAACGATTTTGTGTGGTCCGTCAATGCTGTTTCAATCGCTTGCCCGGCTTCTCCAGTAGTCAATTTCCCGTCATCTGCAACAAAATCATAGGTGTAATCAATCGAAATCAATGCTTTCATTCGGTTCACTCCTTATACAAGATGTTTGACAAACTCAATCACCATTTCAGCTGAACGTTTTCCTGCTTCTTCAATGAATTCGTCAAAGCTTTGTGTTGCTGAATGGTCTGCTGTATCACTCATTGCTCGCACGATCAAGAAAGGAATGTTGAATTGTTGCGCTGTTTGACCAACCGCAGCTCCTTCCATTTCACAAGCAAGTGCTTCAGGGAAATTCCCTAAGATCTCTTGGACTTTTGTTGGAGAATCAACAAATGTATCCCCTGTAACGATCAAGCCTTCTTTGGCATTTAAGTTGGTTGCTTCTGCGGCTCTTTTCATTTCTGAACGTAAATACGTACTTGCTTCATAGTAAAGAGGCATCCCTGGTAATTGTCCTGGTTTATAGCCAAAACCTGTCACGTCTGCATCAAAATAGGCAACTTTGTCAGAAATCACGACATCCCCTACACGTAGCCCTTCACCAATACCGCCAGCTGACCCTGTATTGATGACCATGTTGACACCATATTGTTGGATCAATAAGCTTGTTGTGATCGATGCCAAGACTTTTCCGATGCCTGAACGTACAACGATGACTTCATGATTTCCTAAAGATCCTGAAATAAACAAAGCCCCCGCTCTTTCCCATGATAACGGTTCGCCTAATTGCTCTCTTAAAATTTTTACTTCTTCTTCCATAGCGCCAATGATTCCAATTTTCATCTACTAGTTCCTTCTTTCTATAAAAATGCGACTGCTAGAAAAACGATGGCTAACAATAAAATGACGATAACCAAGCCTTTCATTAAAATAGCATTCCATTTGCGTGTTTTTTCTCGTTCTCCGGCTCTTGTTTTTGTGATCGGCTTGTTTTTCTTTTGTTCTTTGCGATAAAAGCTCGCGATCTTTTTTTCTTCTTGTTTGTACGTGGCTTCCGCTTTTCTTTGTTTTTTCAATGATTCTTGTGCTTGCTCTTGCTGTCGCTTGCGGATTTCACTACGTGTGACTAGCGGTCCTTTGACCATCCATCGATCCCTCTACTTTCCTTTGTTCATTGATTCCCAGTATTGAATCGCATAAATCGTTTTGGCATCGCAAATGATTTGATCTGCCATCGCTTGTTTTGCTTCTGGTAACGTCAGCGCATAAAGCTCCAATACCTCGTCCTCGTCTTGTGCTAGAGGCTGTTCTACTTTTTTGATATTTACTGCATGATAGATATGCAAAAGTTCATTTGCAAATCCTGGTGACAAATACATGGAAGTCAAATGTTCCAATCGCTCTGCGCGGTAGCCTGTTTCTTCTTCAAGTTCTCTGGCCGCAGTGATCTCAGGCGCTTGTTTCTCTCCTGGATCGATTTTACCTGCGGGTATTTCCAGAATCACTTTTTCTAAAGGTTTACGGAATTGTTTGACTAATAATAGACGTTCCTGTTCATCAAAAGCAATGATCCCCACACCACCCGGGTGAAAGACTAGCTCACGTTTTCCGACATTGCCATCTGGTAAACGAACATCATCGACAGCTACATCAATGATCGCGCCATGATAGATTTCTTTTCGTTGGATCGTTTTTTCTTCAAACTGTTCGTATTCAAGCATCATTTCCCCTGCTTTCTTTTGTCCTATAATAACTACTTTTTTTGATTTTTTCAATTTTCTTTTTGATTTCTTACTTAGTTTAACATATCCAAACCTTAGAAATTCTATAAACTCGTAAAATCCACCTTTAGTCCGATACTAATTATTAAGTAGGGTGTGCTAAAATGAAGGGGTAGATGAATCGAATGGTCAACGAATATACTTGGAGGTTTTTATAATGATCAAAAAAAATTGGAAATGGATCTTAGGTTTACTCTTAGTGATACTGTTCTTTAGTTATAATGATGTATCGATCATATCAATGATCTTGCTGATTGGCGCTGTTTTGGTGATTTGGGGACTTTTCGGTTTTCGTAGCAAACCTAAAGATAAAACCGCATTACCCGATCTTTCAGACAAATTAGCATCCCATTATAGCGAAAATGGTATGACACCTAGCGAAATCTCTTATTTTAGAGAAACGATGAATCAAACAAAAAATGAAATTGAACAGCTAGAAAAAAATATGCACGAAACAGCGAAGTTAAAAGCAATCGATCTTCGTCACGAACCTGTAAAAGCAGCAAAAGGGTTGTTCAAAGAACTTGTAAAAGAACCTACTCGCCTGCACGATGCGAGTCAATTTCTTTACACCCACTTGCCAAATTTAGTGGATTTGACAAATAAATACATCGAGATCAATGCACACGAGATCAAGAATAAACAGACTTACCAGAAATTGGAAGAAAGCAATCAGATCATTGATCAACTCGCTTTATTAGTTGCTAAAGACTATCAAGATTTCGTATCCGAAGATCTGGAAGATATCGATGTAGAGATATCTGTTGCGAAACAAAGCTTAAAGCGTGATAATAAAGAAGAACAAGAAGAATAAGCAACTCGTCTCTAAGACTCGGAACAGTTAGACATCGTCTGCCTGTTTCGGGTACTTTTTCTAGCTTCATTCGATAAGGAGGAAATTATATGGAAAATAAGCCAAATTTACCAAAACAAGAAGTAACCCCAGTTAACGATACTTTAGAAGACTTACTGAATAATCCATTTTCGACACCTGTCGATAAATTGACCCAAACACAGCAAAACGAAATCAATGCTTTGCAAGAGCAACAAACAGCTGCCCGTTTGATTGATAAGTTACCTGCCGAAAGACAAGAACAAGCAAAACAATTAGCAGAAAAAATCGATGTGACTGATTCTCAGTCTGTCATCAGCTATGGTTCCGCTGCCCAAACAAAATTAGGTGAATTCTCACAGTCGATGTTGAATCACGTACAAGCGCAAGATATCGGACCAGTCGGCGATTCATTGACTGAACTGATGTATCGCTTGCAAGAAGCGAATCCTGATGAATTACGTGCCGGCGAAGGAAATATTTTCCAACGCGTATTCGGCAAAGTCAAACAATCGATTTATGAAGTGACTGCAAAATATCAAAAAATCGGTGCACAAATCGATAAGATCTCAGTCAAATTAGACAAAGAAAAAGATGGTCTATTAAAAGACAATTTGATGTTAGAACAACTTTATCAAAAAAATAAAGATTATTTTGATGCGTTGAATATTTATATCGCTGCTGGCGAGTTAAAAATGGAAGAACTACAAACAACGATCATCCCAGAAGCGATGCGAAAAGCAGAACAAACAGGCGATCAAATGGATGTACAGATCGCCAATGATTATACACAGTTTCTTGATCGCTTAGACAAACGTACCCACGATCTACGTTTAGCAAGACAAATCACGATCCAACAAGCACCACAGATCCGTTTGATCCAAAACACAAACCAAGCGTTAGCAGAAAAGATCCAAGCATCGATTGCTACAGCGATCCCATTGTGGAAAAACCAAGTGGTTATCGCGTTGACTTTACTTCGTCAAAAAGATGCTGTTACTGCGCAACGTCAAGTTTCTGAAACAACCAACGATCTGTTGAAGAAAAACTCAGAAATGCTGAAAATCTCTGCGATCGAAACGGCGAAAGAAAATGAACGTGGCATCGTAGATATCGAAACATTACAAACGACACAAAATGATTTGATCGAAACGATCCAAGAAACACTCCGTATCCAACAAGAAGGAAAAGAAAAACGTCGCCATGCAGAAGTCGAGCTTGGCCATATGGAAGAAGATTTGAAACAAAAATTACTAGATTTAACACAATAAATAAAAAAACCTTGTACGAAGCAATCTGCTTGATACAAGGTTTTTTGTTTCCTATTTTTCGGTATTCATCTTACTGTGTTTATAACCATAACCAAAATAAATCACTAGTCCGATGACCATCGTAATCGCAAAGACTAACCAAGTCACCGCTTGTAAACGTGACATCAAAACGAGACAAGATAAAATCGAAATGATTGGTAAAATCGGCACCAACGGCACTTTGAACTCGCCAGCTTTTGGTTTACCAAACATTTTACGCAATTTCAATAATCCTAGACTTACTAACATCAGATAAGCTAATGCCATGATGTTCGTCAACTCTGCCAAAATATTCAACGGGAAGAATCCGGCGAAGAATAATGCGGCGATCCCTGCTGCATAAGTCGCTTTCTTTGGCGTACGGTGTTTCTTATCGATTTCTGTCATAAATTGTGGCAACAAGCCATCTTTACTTACTGCAAACAATAAACGAGCTAATGAATACATCATTGAGATCGTAACCGTCAATAAGGTCAAAATCGCCCCAACAGCGATGATTGCACCTACTGTACCATGACCGACATAACGCATTGCGAATGCCACAGGATCATTTACCCCTAATTCTGTATAAGGAACGATTCCTGTTAAAATCAATGTCACAATGATATATAAAACTGTTGCGATCAAGATCGAACCGATGATTCCACGAGGTACATCTTTTTGCGGATTTTTTACTTCCTCTGCCGCCATCGCTACCGCATCAAATCCTAAGAATGCGAAGAAAACTAATGCTGCGCCATCCAGTACTCCTTCGAAGCCGAACGGTGTAAATGGTTGCCAATTCTCTGGCTTAACAAAAAAGATTCCTACAATAATAAATAATGCAATGATTCCAAATTTCACATAAACCATCATGTTGTTCAATCGTAACGCTTTCTTTGCCTCCAAAGAAACAACGTATGTGACGAAAATCACAACAAGCACCGCAATTAAGTCGATGTATGTACCATTGGCTGGGTTATATCCACCTGTTAGAGCAGTTGGCAAGCCAAAGCCAAGACTTTCAATAAACCCTTGTACATAACCGGACCAACCAGACGCGACAGATGAAACGGCTAATAAAAACTCACCGATCAATAGCCATCCAGTCAACCATGCAGCAAATTCTCCAAATACGACATAGAGATACGCATAAGGTCCACCGATCACTGGTACGCGTGACGCAAATTCTGCAAAGCTTAGACCAGATAAAATCACAACGATCGCTGCTAAGACAAACGATAATGATAGTGCTGGGCCTGCATTTTGGTTTGCTGCCACTCCTGTTACGACAAATATTCCTGTACCGATGATCGCGCCAATACCAAGCATGATCAGATCGGATGTTTTTAGTTCTTTCTTCATCTCACTCGTATGATTGAGATTGATTTCTTTCTTACGAAACAAATCCATTTAATTTCCTCCCCCTGATTTTGAGTATATAAAAAAACAGCTTTACGCTGTTTTCATATACCCTAAAAGAATACCACCAAAAATAACTAAAAGGCAACCTACAATTACAAATATAAGCTCTTTTTTTGTCTTTTTCTCACCTAAGATAAAAATACCACCTAGAGTTGAAATGATGATTCCCATTTGTGAAAGAGAGAAACCTACTGCTAGTCCTAATGACTTCACAGTCAATAGCATACATACGTTACCGATTCCCCATAACAATCCGCTTGCCATGTTTTTCCAAACATATTGATCGACTTTGACTTTTCGGAATGCAAAAAAGCTTGCCCCTAAAATCATTCCGATACTTTGCGGTAAAATAATCGACATCGCATCTAAGTTTGCCCAGTTGACGATGATCGTATACACACCATAACCTAACGTAGAATAGATCAATGCTCTGAATCCCTTACCAAAATCAAGCATTGTATTCTCTGTATCAACTTTTCCTTCATCATCTTGTCTAGCCGTCAAATACGCACCGCTTACAAGAAGAATCAATGCTAAAATACCGTAAACATAATCTTTTGTTTGCGTCCATTCATGGAAAAACACAGCACCCGCAATCGTATTCAAAATCAATTGAAAACCAGTCGATAACGGTAACCCTACAGATACACCCATGAATTTCATCCCATGGAACTGACCGTTTTGACCAACGCTCCATGCTAGACCAGATAGAAAACCAATCAATGCGATCCACGGTGTGATTGTTGGACTAACGATGAAAAAGGCAACGAGTGAAAAAAGAAATGCGCCGATCGTCATCCCTAATGTTTGTTGATTGGCATCGCCACCGATCTTTCCACTGACTAAACCAATACTCCCCCATGCTACCATTGGGACTAATGCGATTAATAATTCCATAACCATTCTCCTTCTTTTCAATGTCACATGTTATAGAACATATCAACGAAAACGTTAACAACACAAGAGTTATTTTTTATTTCTCACTTTTTTCTAACTTAACTTCATCAACAGTTCTCTGAAGTGTGAGCAGACACTAAGAAGCCAATAAGCAAAAATCAGCCACTGCTCCGAAAATCAGCCGATTTTCGAGCAATGGCAAATGCATTCGACATTAAAATTTTTTAAATCATTCGCTTATTGTAAGTAGAGTCGCTATGATCTCCATGGGCAAAAGAAGTCTATCTTTCGTCGCTAAAAATGTTTCATAGACTGACTTCAGAAACAAGTATGAAAATCTCCTTGATTTTAACGCTCTTCTTGGTAAAAACTCAAGATAGGGAAAAATAAAGTCATCGTCGTTCCTTCTCCCTCGATCGAATCAACAGTGAGCGTGATCCCGAGTTTTTCAGCCAGATTTTTAGCAAGGTACAAGCCTAAGCCAGTAGAATGTGTTTTGCTCAGACGACCATTCGCCCCCGTAAATCCTTTGTCGAAAATCCGTCCAACATCTTCTTTTGGGATACCGATCCCTGAATCTTTGACAGAAAAGTTTACGCCTTTTGGGGTTTTCTCGATCAACAATTTGATCTCACCTTCATCTGGCGTATACTTGATAGCATTGCTAAGAATTTGTTTAAAAATAAACGCTACCCATTTCGAATCCGTTAAAATCGTTTGGTCTTCACCGATTACTTCATAGCGTATCTTCTTTTGGATAAAATAATTTGCTTGGCTACGAATGACCGGTTGGACGATGCTCTTGATACTGTATTCTTGAATCAAATAGTCCCTTGAAAAACTATCCAAGCGAGCATAATACAATACTTGTTCGACATACTCATCGATTTTAGACAACTCGTTTTCTAACAGCGTATACTTTTGATCGTCAATATCAAACTCAATCGAGCGTAACAGTAATTCTGAAGCTGCTACGGGAACTTTGATTTCGTGGACCCATGAGTCGATATAATCTTTTTGATCTTGTTGATTCGTGATGGCTTCTTGCATCACTTCCTGATGTTCACGTATCAGCTGATTGATATAAGCCTCCACCAATTTTTCTTCTTCCGTATGTCCACCATCCAAATAATTTTGTAAAGGGGAAATTTTTTGCAGATTCGACAATTTCGCCCACCATCTACGTTTACTTAAATAACTGACAAGCAAGAAAAAGAGTAAAAAGACACCTTCGATCAAAGCTAGGTATGCAATCGTAGCCCAGTCTACTGTGATATTAGGGGCTAACCACATGACAAAAATCGTCAACAAAATGAAAAATACCCAGCCAACGATCAGCGACCATTGATCTTTCAAATACTTAAAAAAATTCATAGTTATCTTTCATCCTTTCAGGGAACGATATACCCCTGGCCGACTTTTGTTTCGATATAGCCGGTGATACCTGCTTGTTCGATCTTACGACGCAAACGATTGATGTTGACCGTCAATGTATTGTCATCCACAAACCGTTCATCATCCCATAATGCACGCAATAATTTTTCGCGAGTCAAAATCTTGCCGTGTTGCTTCATTAGAATGAATAACAAGCGATACTCATTTTTACTCAAATCGATCATTTCGCCATTGATCTCCATACTGCCGTTATCAACATTCAATGTGATGCCATTATGTGTCATCATTTCACTCGACAACTCACCATAATTGTATGAACGACGTAACAAAGCATTGATTTTAGCAATCAAGACATCGATTTGGAACGGTTTCGTCACAAAATCATCCGCCCCCATATTCATTGCCATGATCATATCCATATTGGTATTACGACTTGAAATAAAAATGATCGGTACTTTAGAGATCTCACGAATTTTTTGACACCAATAATAACCATCAAAAACGGGTAGATTGATATCTAACAGAACAAGCTGCGGTTCTTCTTTTTCAAAATCAGCAAAAACCTGATTGAAATCTGATGTTCCATACGTTTCAAATTGCCATTTCTCCAACTCTTCCATAATCAGCTGACGAATGATCTCTTCATCTTCTACTACCATAATTTTAGCCATGATATACCTCCGATGTTTTTCTTGTACTAACCATATCAAAGAAGCAAACATTCTACAAGTAACAATAGGTCGTGAGGTCGTGAGAAAAGCGTTCTGACCTGAGCAGTAAGATTATAAAAACAGAAAGTAGTACCTCGTGACGAAAATCCCCTTACTTACTTTCCGTCAATAAAATGAGAATACAATTGGAAACAAACATTCTTTTTCATTTTTGGACAAAAGCTATTTCGTCGATTTGCTTCATTCTTTTTCTTTTGACCGACTCAAGCTCACAGAATCAAACATTGTTAAATCAACGTTTATAAATTATTTTTGATAATCAGAGCGTTTCCTTTGAATTTTTTTCTATTCCATATAACAATAGTAATGTATTAAAAAATGATTAGGAGGAGATTTGATGTTTAGACACCAAAAAGAATTACAGTTTGAGGCAAAACCAGATCGTCCGAATCCATTAATCGCAAAATATTTACAAGAATTGATTGGCGGACAATATGGTGAAATGAGTGTAGCGATGCAATACCTTTTCCAAGGTTGGAGTTGTCGTGGGGAAGAAAAATATAAAGATATGTTAATGGACATTGCGACAGAAGAACTTGGACACGTTGAAATGTTAGCGACGATGGTTGCTCGCTTACTCGAAGATGCACCTGTTGAAGATCAAGAAGAAGCAATGAAAAAAGACCCAACGATCGGTGCGATCATTTCCGGTATGAATCCTCAACATGCTATCGTAGCTGGCTTAGGACCACGTCCTGCGGATAGTGTAGGTAATCCTTGGAGTGGTGGCTATATTATTGCTAGTGGGAACTTACTTGCTGATTTCCGTGCCAACTTGAATGCTGAATCTCAAGGAAGACTACAAGTCGCTCGTATTTACGAAATGATCGATGATCGTGGCGTAAAAGACTTACTTTCAGTTTTATTAGCTAGAGACAGCTATCACCAAAATCTTTGGGCAGCTGCTGTAAAAGAATTAGAAGAAACTGAAGGCGGTATCCTTGTTCCTACAACCTTCCCAAGAGAAGAAGAACGTAAAGACATTGCCTATGATTTCTATAACCTTTCAGAAGGTGACGAAAGTAGCGAAGGCTCTTGGGCAAAAGGCAAAGCGCTAGATGGTGAAGGAGAATATCAATGGTTGAAAGAACCTAAAATTGAAGGCGAAGCACCTAAATTAAAACCAGTAACGCCTAAAATGTACGGTACACCTCCAAAAAAATAAACGAAAAGCAAAAACTGATGCCTCCAACGTAGTGGGCATCAGTTTTTTTGTGGATCACTCGATCAACAGGATTCCGTCTTCGACGATCTTCCCGAAAAATAAGAAAATACTACTTGTGAATAACAACGTCATATTCACACCAAAATAGATGGCTATTTTTTCTAAATAATTTTTGATTTCTTTTATTTTAATATACATAAACGCCAAGAAATTGACGCCGTAAACTAAAATGGTCAAGAAAATGATCATGTTTGTCATCACTGGCTCGTTCGCCTCTCTTTCACTGTCTAGTTGTTCAAATTGATTGGCACTTTGGGATGCTACGACTTATTCCGAGATCGTTCGATCAAATTACCTACCATTAAGTCCAGCACTCCTACCGTTTCGTAGTATCTAAACAACTACCTGTTTGTTTAGCGCTTCCATTGATGACTAGATAAAAAAGCGAACCTATTCCCTCATTTGCTCTAATTTTTCGGCAAAAGACTGAGCTTCTTCTTCTGTTCGACAGATAATAATGAACGTATCGACCCCAGCAATCGTTGCAGCGACTTCTGGATAATTTACTTCATCTAACCAATTCGTCACGACGTCCGCACCATCTTTTTCAGTCAAGACCACGATCATGAATTGGATGGGTTGGATACGTAAGACTTCACGTTTGACCGCATTTCGTAAGCGATCTTCCATTAAAGAATCGGCTTGTTGATTGAATAACGCATACCTTATCTGTTTATTCTCATCTTGGATCTTGACGAGCTTCAATTCGCGGATATCTCGTGAGATCGTTGCTTGAGTTGCATTGACACCATTCATTTGTAAATGATTCAATAATTCCTCTTGCGTACCGATCGCATGTTCCGTGATCAATTGGCGAATCAATGATTGTCGTTGATTTTTTTTCATACAAAAAACACCTCTTCGTATCTAATTATAGCAAAAAAACAAGTAATCTATCGGTTGCATTTAGTTGATTTCTGACACTTAGTCTGGTTTGTCTTGTTCTACGGTCACTCGTAAAATCGTTTTTAATTTTTCTGGTGCAACCCTTCTTGGATCACTCATATAGATTTCTTTATGCTCTTTTGATGTTCGGTGATAGCCTTTTTCTTTAAGAAATACATCCAGCTTTTCAAATGTTTCTGGTTCATCATCGTATGGACCAACGTGTAAGATTTGCGCAACCATGCCTTCTTCGATCGACGTGAAGAAAAGTTGACTCACTAAATCTTCTGGGATTTTACTTGCGGCTCGCGTTAACGCCTCTGAAGCCACTTGAGGGGTAACAAAATCTGGTTGCTGGATCATCAACTGATAAGAAAAATGTTCCTTCAACATCACTGGTTCATTCAAAAATTTTTCTTGTAGTCCCCACTGACCTTCCAAAGGATAAACGGTGTAAGGTGCATAATCAGGAATCAACCAGCCACTTTTTTGTGCCATTCGGATCGTATAACTTACAGCATATAAACAGCCTATACGACGCTTGAATTCTTCCCCGTTTGGATCACCTACTCCATTGATACAAAAAAAGTTTTTAGCACGGAGTTTCAGTAGCTGTGGTTTCTTTGACATACGATAACTAGGGTCGGTTTTTCGCCATTCGATTTTTTCCATAAGCCCTCCTTGTTTTATTCTTCACTACTATCATAACTCTTTTACATTCGCTTGGCTAATCTGGTTGACACTATTTTTAGACTTATGCTAGAATAAGCCGAATGATAAATCGTACAGATAACACGCCTAGCGTGTCGAGAGAGAGGCGGTTTCTATTTTAGAATAGAAATCTGTCTCTTTTTTTACGAAAAAATTAGAGGTGAAAATCATGCAAAAAGAAAAACAACTACAGTTAGTTCCGGCAGTACTTGCCACAGGGATCATGTCATTTTCTGGGGTTTTGATTGAAACCGCAATGAACGTGACTTTCCCTACACTTATCCAAGAATTTCAAATCAGTACGTCTCAGGTACAATGGGTTACGACCATCTATTTGTTGATGATTGCGATCATCGTACCCCTTTCGACCTATCTGACAAAAAACTTTAGTATCCGAACACTTTTCTTGAGTTCTAATTTACTATTTATTGCTGGTTTGTTGGTCGATTACTTTTCTCCTACCTTCTTGTTATTGCTCTTAGGTCGTGTGCTCCAAGGGGCTGCGACAGGGATCGCCTTGCCTTTGATGTTTCATATCATTTTGACTTTTGCCCCTATGGGAAAAAGAGGCACGATGATGGGACTCGGTACTTTGACAACTGCGATTGCTCCAGCGATCGGTCCAACATATGGTGGGATTTTGACTGCTAACTTCTCATGGAGTCATATTTTCCTCTTTCTATTGCCAGTATTGCTCCTTTCACTTGGGATCGGCTTATATGCGATTCCAAAATTTGCGGTTGAGAAAACTGGTCGCCTAGATTTACTTAGTGTCTTCGGTGTTTGTCTGATGTTTAGTGGAAGCCTTACGTTTTTAAGTATGTTTAAAGACTGGATTGGCTGGGTGTCCTTGGTCATCGCTATTTTAGGCTTCTTGCTTTTCTATCAACGAACAAAAAAAGCCGCACACCCTTTGATCCGACTAGAGATTTTTAAAAATCGCACGTTCCGCTTATTTTTATTTAGTTTTTTAGTTTATCAATTTTTACTGCTTGGTGTTTCCTTTGTCCTACCGAACTTTGTCCAAATAGTTCAAGGAAACAATGCGTTTGTCGCAGGTTTAGCGATGCTTCCAGGGGCAGCGATTGGTGCTCTCTTATCTCCTTTCTCAGGGAAATTACTCGACCAACACGGACCTAAAAAACCGATTTTTATCGGTCTCTTGTTTTCATTGGTGGGTTGGAGTGTCCTTGTCGTGATACTAGGCCACGCATCACTAGGCTTCTTGATTGCTTGTCACTTCTTCTATATGATCGGTATCGGCCTTTCTTATAGTAATATGATGACAACTGGGATGAATGCTTTATCAATGGAATTACAATCAGACGGTAATGCTGTATTCAATACGTTACAACAATTTTCCGGAGCTGTCGCTACTACGCTAGTTGCTGTGATCATCAACTTTTTCCAAGACCATCGTTCGAATAGTTATGAAGCCGCAACTACACTCGGTTCAAAAGTGGCTTTAGGTGTCCTACTTTGCTTATTGATCATCAGCTTGCTCCTATTTATCCGTTACATGATGCAAAAGCCTAAGCAAGAACAAAATTAGAACGATACTCCGAATGAGGTTGTGACAGAAGTGTTCAGCTCCGAGAAATAAGCCGAGAAACCCGAAAATTGTTCTTCAAATTTTTGGGTTTCTCGGCTTATTTCCGAAGGAGTTGCTTCTGGAACACCGTTTATTCGGTTTTAATGTTAGAAACAAAAATGAATTTTATTTTTGTCTCACTCTCATTTTTTTCAACGATTAGCTTTCAACACAAAATTTTGTATTCAAGCGAATAAAATCCTCGGATAAAATATTGTATCTTCTAACATTCTATGAGATGGTAGATACGTAAAGGAGGTTTTTTTATGGAAAAAATCGCTGTTATCGGTGGTGGTATCATCGGTATGACATTAGCAAATTATTTAGATACCTCTAAATTTGAGGTTACCTTGTTCGATGCAAAAGAAGGACAAGCAACTCGGGCAAGTGCTGGGATCATCTCGCCTTGGCTTTCCAAAAGACGAAATAAACAGTGGTATCAGTTAGCAAAAGATGGCGCTGCTTTCTTCCCAAAGCTCATCCAAGATCTAGCACTTGATGATTCTATCTATAAACAATCAGGTACATTGATCTTTCGCACAAAAGAAGCTTTGGAGGACCTTGCCGCACTTGCGGAAGAACGAAAGAAGGAAGCACCAGAAATTGGTGATATTTCACTATTGAGTGCTGAGGAAACAGCGAAGGCTCTTCCCTTGCTAAAACCAACTCCTTCCTTGTTTGTCAGTGGCGGAGGCCGTTTAGATGGTCACGCTTATCTGTCTCACCTTGCCGCACGGTTAGAACAGAAAAGGGTCCAAGTTGTCTCTGAACGTGTCCAATTACGCAAAGAAGCCACCCAATGGCTCGTATCTGGTACTTTTGGACACAAGTCATTTGACCGAGTGATCTTAGCCCCTGGACCTTCATTGAAACCGTTGCTTGAAGAAATCGGAATCTGTGCAGATATTCGCCCCCAAAAAGGGCAACTGATCGTTTTTCAAACGCCTTATTTACACAGCCAAGAATGGCCTGTCGCTATGTTAGAAGGTGAAGCCGATTTTATCCCATTCAATAATGGGACAATACTAGTTGGTGCCACCCATGAAAATGATGCAAGATGGGACCTCGCGCCAACTGAAACGGCTTATCAACAACTGATCCAAAATACCGCACCATTTTTGACTGATTCTGATCAGCTTGCTACATGGACACACACGATGCGTGTCGGCACACGTGCGTACACTTCTGATTTTGCGCCATTCTTTGCGCCTGTGCCTGAAGAACCAACGTTGATTGCTGCAAGCGGCTTAGGCTCTTCTGGTTTGACTACCGGACCTTATATCGGCTATTTGATCGCAGACTATCTCAATACAGGAACTTGGCGAGGCGAGCATTATCAAAAACCGATTGGCACGTATCTTTCACGAATATAAAAGAAAAGCAAAAAAAAGAGGCCTACTTGCGTAGTCCTCTCAGATTGTAGACAAACCT
>NZ_JAFLWG010000002.1:0-70806 GCF_017316315.1 Enterococcus sp. DIV1298c
ATGTTCATGAAGTCTTTTTTATTGGTTAGACAGAGTTGATTGATCTAAAAAACGATTAACCATATCTAATATTTGATAGAGATATCAGTTCCTGCAGTTTTTTGGAATAAGCTTCATCTAACGAGACGCCATCTTTTTTTATTGCATTCGCTATTTCTACATTCATACGGCTTAGTAGTAATGGCGCTGAAGCTCCTTCATTTTGTAGATTTCTTAGATTGGATTTTAGTACCACTCTAAGCGATTGGCTTTCCGAATTTACCTCTAAGTCATCGATTAATTCCGTTATTAACGCTTCTGCTTTTTTGCGTCGATCGTCTCCACCAGAAAACCAGCTTAGATTACTCATTTACTTATGCTCCTTATCTAGCTTTTCAAGGAAGAATATCGTGATTTTTGATACTTAAAATAAAGTGTTTCTAACAGAACTAATTCTTTTTGCTATTCCTTCTTGAACCAAGTAAATAGGCAATGGAGAAACCTATGAACATACCTAAAGTGAGCCACCATTTGAATGGTCTATCCAACAAATAAGCTAGCCCAAAGTTTAAGAGCAATGTTAAAAGAAAAGCGCAAAAAATCATTTTCCACTCTTTCATATGTCCTCCATTTTTATACTATAGGGTCAAGTTAGTTCAAGATAAGAAAAAATCACTTTCTTTTAAACGATATTTGTCGCTTTAATTCTCAACATTGCGAACATAGTCATCAAAATACTTGATCAAATCATTTTTGATTTTTTGATATTCTTCTTCGCTATACTCTTTGTCTTCTATTTTTCCTTGAAAAAATGGAATCTCTAATTCTTCACGTAATCGGTCTAATACTTCTTCTTTATTCATGTCAATACTCCTTAATCAAAATAAACGCAGACACACTCTGGTGCATAAATGTCTTTTTGGATCAATGTTAATTTTCCATTCTCAGCATCACGTTTGTACAAAGTAAGATTGTCTGTATTCTGATTCGCACATACCACGTAGTCATTCGCTGGATCTAATGCAAAATCTCTTGGGAAATCCCCTTCAGTTGAGATTGTTTGTACGTTTTCTAACTGTGAGCCATCTTCATTCACAGCGAATACGGCAATTGAATTATGTCCACGATTTGATGCGTAGACATAGCGTCCATCTTTGGAAATACGGATGGCAGCACCACCGTTTTCATCGGTGAATCCTTCAGGTAATGTACTGATTTTTTGTACCTCTTTGAATTCGCCAGTTTCTTCATCGTATGAAAGTACGCGGACTGTACTATCTAACTCACCAAATAAATAGGCGAATTGATTATTTGGATGGAAAACTAAATGACGCGGCCCTGTTCCCGGCTCTACTTCTAAGACTGCTTTCAAAGTCAATTTGCCATGTTCATCTACATCATACGTGTATACGCGGTCCGTTCCTAGATCACACACTGCCAATCGTTGATCAGGTGTTAAATCTGTGTAATGGACATGTGCATGATCTTGATTTTTGTGTGGGCCAGTCGGTTCTTGATGAAAGACTGCATCTGTCGCCTCTAAACTACCGTCTTCAGAGATACGATAAACATTGACTTCTCCTTTATGGTAATTTGCGCCATAAACAAGTTGACGTTTTTCATCAACTGTCACGTAACACAATGGGGCACCGGCTTCTGTTACCGCATTCAAAAAATTGTACGAATGATCATACGCACCTACGCCACCTAAGCCATCGACACTTGTTACCGTGTAAAGATTTCCTGCCACGCTTTTTGCTACATAAGTGGGGCTATTTTCTTTTGTCACTAATGTTAGATTTTCTAAAGTTCCTTTATCTGTATCTAATTCGATTTGATAAATGCCTTCACTTTTTCGTCTTGTGTATGTTCCTAGAATGATTTTTTTTAACATTTTGATCCTCCTCAAAATAAGAATTCTAATTTATTCTATCATACATCCATTCATGACGGTAATCAAAGAGAATATGTTATACTGTTTTTGTAGCGATAGAATCATTGATTTTTGTAGGAGTAAAGGAGAGAAATGAAATGACTCAAGCAACAATAACAGAAATAGGGACATCAGCAATCAACCCAGAAGAATCGATGCTGATTTTATTTGATCAGTCTGCAACCTCTGCGCTGCGTGACTATACGATCATTCAAGAATTTAGCACAAAAGAGAATTTTTCTCTTGAAACAAATGATCGGATTTCTTTTGATCATCAGGAATATACGATCGAACATGTTGGTCCGTTAGCCAATGAAAATCTAACAACGGTTGGCCACGTGACTTTGGTTTTTGAAGAACCGCCAAAAGGGGACAAAATCGTCAATGGGATCTACCTGTCCCCGTATCAATTGCCAGAAATCAATGTTGGCACAATAATCAATTATAAGCAGGTGAAATAAATGGCAGAGGACAAAAAGAGAAAAATCAAACCTGCCTCTTGGTTTTGGCGTTGGTTCTTAAACAATCAAGTAGTCACAGCTTTATTAGTTGTTCTTTTAGTCCTACTGATTGTTTTCCTATTCACCAAAGTTTCTTATCTTTTCGAACCAATTTGGCAGTTTCTAGCAATTGTAGGTTTACCGATCATTTTAGCGGGTATCCTATATTACCTGATGAATCCTGTGGTCGATTATTTGGAAAAGAAAAAGATCCCCAGACTTTATAGCATCATCGGACTATTTATACTCGTAGTCGCTTTGATCGTATGGGGAAGTGTCGTGATCATTCCTAAAATCCAGGAACAGACCGTCAGCTTTGTTAGCAATTTCCCACAATATGTTGAAACGATCGATGACAAGTTAACAGAGATCTTACGTGACCCACTATTCAATCAATTTCGAGAACAACTCGAAAAAACTGGCGATCAGTTTATGAATTCTGCCGGAGATATTTTACAGAATCTATCGAAAACGACTGTTCAAAGCTTAGGTAGCTTTGTTGGTGCAGTAGCAACGATCGTCGTTGCTGTCTTGACGATGCCGTTTATTTTGTTTTATCTGTTGAAAGATGGGAAACAATTAGCGCCTTACTTGGTGAAATTCTTGCCTACTCGGATGAGAGTACCAACTTTGAAAGTATTAGGTGAGATGAATGATCAGGTTTCTTCTTACATTCGTGGACAGTTGACTGTCGCTTTTGCGGTTGCAATCATGTTTATGATCGGATTTGCGATCATCGGCTTAGAATATGCTGTTACCTTAGGGATCATTGCTGGTTTCTTGAATTTGATTCCTTATCTCGGTTCATTCCTAGCCATGATACCTGCTGTCTTTTTAGCGATTGTCGCAGGTCCAGTCATGTTAGTCAAAGTACTGATCGTTTTTGCATTAGAACAAACGATTGAGGGCCGTTTGATTTCGCCGCTTGTACTAGGGAATCAGCTGTCGATCCATCCAGTGACGATTTTACTTGTCTTATTGACATCTGGAAAATTATTTGGTGTGATCGGGGTGATTTTAGGGATTCCTGTCTATGCCGCAGCGAAAGTATTGATTTCTCACATCTTTGAGTGGTACACCACGATTTCTTCTCTTTACGAAGAAAAACATCAAGAATAAATAAATCCGAGACGTTTGAGAATAGGAAACCTATTTTCAGTCGTCTCGGATTTTTGATTATTTCATTAATAGATTAGTCATTTTTTGGATAGCTGCTGAAATATCATCTGTTGCTTGGTCTTGTTTTGCTTCTGACGCATCAAATTGTGCTGTATCGATGCCTTTTTCCGGTTCGATACTTTGAGTCATCTCTTCACAACCAGCTACATAATTTTTGTACGCTTTTTCAAAGTTCTTATGGATACCCATCACTTTTGCTGGCGGACGCAATGTACTGATTTTCTTCAGCATCGTGCGATATTTTTCAGTGCCTTTTTCAAATAAATCGACAGTCTCAACTAACTCTTCTCGCGTGAGATCAGCTGTTTTGTTTTGATCGATTGCTTCTCTGATTTTTTCGTATTTAGGGTGCATCGTTTCGCCGATTGCTTCTGTTTCTTTGACGATTTTATCGACAGTCTGCACATAATAACCGAGATTCGGTAACATAGGTTCTCCTACTTTCTTCATTTTCTTTCTCTATTTTACCTGCTTTTTCTAGTAGAAAACAAGTCATTCTATAAATAAAATGTTATTTTTATCGTTTATTTCTCATAAAAACCTGTATCCAAACTATATTGTTCCCCTGAAACTAGATCATACTGGATCAAGCGATACGCCTCGTAGACTTCCTCTTGTGCCCGATTCAGCTGAGCTTCTTTTCCCCACTGGCCATTTTGAAAATACAGTTCGCGTTCAAATGCTGGGATGGCTGACTCCATTTCAAGTAATAATTGATAAAATCCAGTGGTCTTTAGATTCGTTTGTTCTAGTAGACTTGCTGCAAAATAAAATGGACTAGTGACTGCATCATTTATTTCTCGTTTCTCTAACTTACCAGCTGTATCAAACATTAAAAACTCTGTTTGATGTAACGCCTGCTTCTCATTTTTATTTTTGATCTCATCTGAATAGATCCCAGGTAAGTGATCGCCCCAAAACACGACCAATGTTCTCCTTGAAGTATCTTTCAGCGCTTCAGTGAATGCTTTCAACGCTTCACTACTATAAGCAATATCTTGCAAATAATTATTGAGGGTATCCGTTCCATTATTATCTTCTGTCGTAGCAGAAAAATCTAGTTGCGAATACTTGCCTGCATAAGGCATATGCGTCTGCATCGTGACTAGATGGATAAATTGCGGTGTTTCTTCATCTTTCAATAAATCCAAGATTTCTTTATAGGCAGATTCATCGGAAATATAAGGATTATTATCAATGGTATCCGTATAAGTCATATTCCTCTCACTGATAAATGAATCAAACCCTAATGTCTGATAGACATCTTCACGCTTATACATAGATGTATTGTACGGATGGATCGCCGTTGTTTGATAGTTCTGTGCATTGAGTGTCGACACAAGCGATGGTAATTGATCAAGCTTTGGAACGAGCATCGTATAAGGCGTGGTCATTTGACCATTGAATAATGCCATTGATAGACCTGTCAACGCTTCGAACTCAATATTCGCTGTTCCACCACCATAATTTTGAGAAAGCATCCGGCCACTATAGGTTTGATTCGCCACTTCACGATAGTCAGCTAACGGATCACCTGTCACTGTTACACCATTTAGATGACTTGGATCTGAAAAGCTTTCGCTCATCACATAAATAATATTTGGCTGCTCATCGCTTGCCGTTTGATTTTTTTCATCTGCTTTTGCTTGATATTTCTCAGTGATCTCTTTGATTTTTTCTTTTGAATAGCCTTCAGGTCTCTCCATTGGCTCGACTCTTAGATTATACAAAAAGCCACCAATAAATCCTGTATTATAATAATTCATTTTCTGACTGTATGGAATCCATAACGCCGTTTGATTGTAGGCTTTACGCAATAAATTATTTGGATTATTGAAATTACTGAAATAGCCCATCATTGCGACTGTCATGACTAAAGTTAACACACGGTAGATTTGGAATGTCCGGTCTTTTTTGAAACTACGGACAATTGCCCAAACTACACCACCAAAGGCGAGTGCCGCTACTAGCATCAACCCGATAAAAATCGGTGTTCCTGTCATGTCTTTTAATAAATTGAACTCTGTGATCATCTTGAGGTCATCTGGATAGATCGGTTCTTGACGATAGCTCATTTTCAAGTAATTCGCAAAACCTAAAATACCGATACTTACGAGATAAAAAAGCAGACCGAAAATATAAGAACCTGCAAAAGCGACCATAAATAAAAAGACCGTGAGTAACACGAAACAAGCAAGTAAGAATTTTTCTGTGTGCCAAGAAAAAGCAAATTTCAAGGCTAGATCAACAGAAAGATTATTCTGGCACCATTGCAAATATAAATTACTTAAAAGGATCACTAAGACTGTTACTACCCCAAGAGTAGTGATTCGTAGAATATTTTGTTGTTTGGTTGAAAGCTTATCTAAATATCTTTTCAAGAGAGCGCTCCTTCACTTTTTCTAAACTACTTTAACGCCTATTTTATTCTAGTCGCTCCTCAAATGAAAGTAAAGTTCAAAAAACAAACAATTTTTACTATCAATTTTATAAAAAAATAAATAGAAAACAAAAAAAATCGAACGCTGTCTTCGGCTTCTTCCAACACAAAGAATAAGCGGTAATAGTCCAAAATTTGAAGAACAAATTCGGCTATTACCGCTTATTTCTCGAAGTTGATCTCTTCTGTCACTTTGCTTGAAATGACGCGCGCACATCTGCCGCATATGCCACTGGTTCACCAAAAACCGGGAATCCTTCTGTATCCCATGAAAATACTTGTGCGTTGGCATGGCGATTCGGATTATTCAGTGGATCGATTCCTTCATTTTTTTCTGGTCGTGCGTGATAAACTAATACATCTTCCTGACCATCTTCTGAGAGAGTAAAGGAGTTATGTCCTGGTCCAAATTGTTTATTTTCCTCAGAAGAAACAAAGACCGGCTCAGGATGTTTATGCCACGAATAACCGTCTAATAAATCAGCTGACGCCTCTGCCCATAATAGCCCCATCGCATAATTTTCATCTGTGGCACTACCTGAGTAAGTGATGAATATCTTCCCATTACGAATCAATACGGCGGGGCCTTCATTAACTGAGAATCCTCGTTTCTCCCAAGGAAATTCTGGGATCGCTAACAGCAATTGTTTGCCAGTCAACGTCCAAGGATTCGCCATTTCTGATAAGTAGAGGTTGGAGTTCCCAGGAATCCGAGGATCTAATTGCGCCCACACATAATACAACTTCCCTTGATGTGTAAAAGTCGTCCCGTCTAAACTAAATGTGTCTGCGGCAGTAATGATTTGTCCTTTCACTTCCCAATCGGTATTCATAGGGTCAATTGAAGAGTTCTCAAGGACGAACATTCGATGGTGATGCTCTCGGTCACGTATCTCTGCATGATCACTCGCTGCAAAATAGATGTACCATTTTTCTTGGATATAGTGGATCTCCGGAGCCCAGATCAACTGGCTCATCGGTCCAGTTTCCGGCGCATGCCAAACCAGTAACGTTTCTGCTTCTTTCAAGCCATCGATCGTTTTCGCACGTCTCACTTCAATCGACTGGTAACCAGGTAAAGAACCCGTAAAATAATAGTATCCGTCCGTATGCTTGTAGATCCAAGGATCAGCTCTTTCAAGAACGATTGGATTCATATACATTGTTTTTTTCATAAAGGTCCCTCGCATTTTTTTAGTCTGATGACATTCCAAGAATATGCTTCAAGCACTACGTGGATCTTGGTCATTTCGTTTACAGCGATTTCTTGTTGCAATGGTTGAATCGTATCCGGTGCTTCTTTCGTATTTTTATCAAGCAGATCATTACTCTTTAAGACGAGTTGGACCGCCTTAGTTTCCAGATCAAAATCATGTGTTGTCGTGATCGTTACTTCCTCTTCTGTGCGATTCACTAAAAACAATACGATTTCATGTTCGTTTTCGACCACTACGCTGTCAATGATCGGAACCACTTGCCCATCCGCACACTCATAAGTAGGACAAACCATCTGTTGGTCTAATACTTCCCCTTTCGCATAGTTTGCCAAGTGCTGCATTACGTAGTACGTCGGATTCACCCAGGCACTGCCATTTTTTTCCGTTAAAATAAGCGGGATCGTATTGACTAGGAGGGATTGACAAGCAATTTTCACACGGCCAGCATGTCGCAAAATCGCAAGGCCCAACGTTCCAAATAATAAGGTATCTTCCATTGTGAAATGGCACCAATCGATCGGTGAGCCTACTTGAAATTTTTGATGGACTTGGTCTGGTTGGCTATGGACATTCCATTCATCAAAAGCTAAGTACATTGTCTTATCGCTACGCAAATAGCCTTTGACGTAATCACATGTCGCAATGATTTCTTCAATCTGTCGATCAAATCGCTCGGCTTTCGCTAAGTATACCTTCGTATCCGCTCGTTCGTTTTTCGGTGGCTTCGTCAAATCGTCTTCGTCATATTTATCGATGTAATTGTGTAAAGCAATATAGTCCACATTTTCATAGGCTTCTTCTAAAGCAATTCGGTCCCATTCAGGATAAGAGGCTAAACGCGGTGTTGAACTGCCCACTAGGATCGTTTCGATGGATTCATCCACTAATTTCATCGCTTTGGCAGCTTCATTAGCTAGGCGACCATACTCATACGCACTTTTTGCGCCAATTTGCCACGGCCCGTCTAGTTCATTCCCTAAACACCAAAGCTTCACATCAAAAGGCTTCTGCTGCCCATTTTTTTGCCGTAACTCACTCCACGAGGTACCTTCAGGAAAATTACAATACTCTACTAGATTACGCGCATCATCGATCCCTTTTGTCCCTAGATTCACTGTCATGATCGGCTCCGCTTCTACCATGTCTAACCATTGGAAAAATTCATGTAGCCCGAATGTATTCGGTTCGATCCCTTGCCATGCAAGATCGATTTTTTTTGGACGATCACTGATTGGTCCGATCGTATCTTGCCAATCATAGCCTGACGTGAAGTTTCCTCCAGGATAACGGATCACACCTAAAGACAGCTCTTTCACATAAGAAAGTACATCTTGTCTAAATCCATTCGCATCAGCGGTTGGATGATCTGGTTCATAGATCCCGTTATAGACCACACTTCCCATATGTTCGACAAATGAACCGAAAAGTCTTGGACTGATCGTCCCTTTAGAGAAACCTTTCCGCACGTCTATCTCTACTTTTTTCATTGCCACACTCCTTTTCTCTTCCTACTCCCCATCAACTGATCGATCAACCACCAAACCCCACCGGCTAACACAAAAATAATCGGGGGAAACATAAAAACAAGTACCATAAAAACCAACAACACCCCACAACAAAGCAGATTTCTCAAAAAGTTGAACAATACCCATAACGTACTTTCCTGAAAGAGCTGCTTCAAAGAAATCGTTTCATCTTTTGCCAGACGATAGCTCCATGAAAGCAAGAACATCGTAAAGACCATCGTTGCCATGTAACCACTAATCACTAAAAGCACATCAGATTCTTGGAACATACGATTGATCGAGAAAAAAATGATGATCGTTAAAGCGCTCATCAATGTTTGGAGAATAAACTTTCTTTTGAAACCTTGTAAAAACGAATAGCAAACCTGACCGGATTCCCCAGATTTCCATTTATCCAACGTCGTAAACACTCCTGTAGTAGCAGATACCACTGTGACCAAAGGTAAAGAAACGACTACCCACAAAATACCTAATAAGATATGATCGGAAATTTGGATCAATTGACCATACCACTTTGTTTCGACTAATTTCATTTTCTCACTCTTTCATGCCAGACATAGCAGTTCCTTGTACAAAGTATTTTTGAGCAAAAACATAAATAATCAATAACGGTAACATCGAAATCACTGTTCCAGCCATTACTGGTCCATAAAACGAGATGTTTTGTCCCGTGAATAACGCCAATCCCGCAGGCAACGTCCGCATTCTCGAACTTGTTGTCAAGATCAATGGGTAAAGTAAGTCATTCCAACTGTTCATCAGCGTGAAAATCGCCAATGACAACAGTGTCGGCTTACTCAACGGCAACATGATCTTCAAGAAAATCTTGAACTCACTCAAACCATCGATACGTGCGGCCTCTTCCAATGAATCAGGTAAGGTCACAAAGAACGACCGCATCATAAATATCCCAAAAGCAGTAGTCATCCGAGGAATGATCAATCCGGCATACGTGTCTAACATGCCTAGAAAATTCGCTTGGATAAACAGTGGGATCATGAAGACTTGAAAAGGGATCATCATCGTTAACAAAACAAAGTAAAACAACACCGATTTCCCTTTGAAACGCATTCGTGCAAACGCATATCCTGCGAGAGAATCAAAGAACACAGAAGTGATCACTGTCCCACCTGCAAAAATTACGGTGTTTTTGATATAGTCCAATAACGGAATCGTCGTCCAGACCTTGATATAATTGTCAAACGTATATTCATCTGCAAAAATTCTCGGGGGAAATGAAATGATGTCTTTTTCATACTTGAACGAGGAAATGATCAACCATAAAAAAGGAAATGCAATAATCAACAATACAAGCAACATTCCCACGACACGTAGCCATTTCTTCCCATCGAACTTTTTCCGTCGATTCGCTTCAACTGCTGTATAACTTTCCGAAAGCATCTTGTTTCCCCCTATTTCATTTGTTTTTCTTTTCTGCCCATGTACAAGTTTGTCGAAATGGCGATCGCCGCAACGATGACAAACAATACGGAAGATAATGCGGACGCATAGCCCAATTCATACGGTGCAGTAAAACCTCGACTATAAATATATTGGACAGCTGTTTCCGTTTTGAACTGTGGACCACCGTTCGTCGCCACATAGACTTGGTCAAATACTTGCATGGAACCAATCAGATTAGTCAATATACAAAAACCAAGGGATGGAACGATCTGCGGTAATGTGATATTAAAGAATTGTTGACGATTCGTTGCGCCATCCATTTGAGCCGATTCGTAAAGCGAAGGTGAAATCCCTTGAATTGCAGTAATCAAGATCGTCATGGTGACCCCGAAATTTTTCCAAACTGTCATAAGCGCCACCGTTGGCATCGCTAAGGTTGGGTCACGGAAAAATTGCGGAATCGGCAAACCTACTTGTGAAAAGAGATAAGGAATCGCTCCAACGTTTGGATCAAGCAACATCGAAAAGATGATCGCAATAGAAGTGAGCGAGCAAATCACAGGAATATAAAATGTTGACCGACAAAAACGATTGAAACGGGTATTTTTCGACAAAATAACCGCTGCTAATAAGCCAACGATAATCTGTGTAGGAGTTTCAAGTAAGGTAAAATACAACGTATGCAAAAGTGAATTGACTGCACGTTCATCCTCAAAGATCCGTAAAAAATTACTCATGCCTACAAACTCTCTGGAAGTAAAAAAGATGTTCAAATCAGTAAAACTGATTGCGAATGTACCAATCAGTGGTACTACTGTGAATAACAATAGAATCAAAAAGGATGGCACTAAAAATAAATACGCCGCTCGATCCGGTCGGTTCCAATATCTGGATAATGCTTTCATTTTCGTCTATTCCCCGTTGCCAAAAATCTATAAATATTTCTAACCAACTATAAAAGTTGTCAGATCAATGTTTATTTCCTGTTTCTCTGTGTCCGATTTTGCCATGTTCTCGCTACTCTCGTTTGATGTAACACTCCACAGGCGTCAATTCGGATACAACGAATCCTATCATTCTACGATTTTAATTTGATTAAAAACATGTAGATCAAGCACGATAACTCGCTAAGTTCAGACTGGTATTGTCATCCAATGTTTCTACAACGATTTTTGATCGTTTGGTTTTCACGATTTTTGTCGTTGATGGCTGGCTGTGGTTCTGACGAAGATTTGCTAGTTTTCGATGTATCTGTCGATTTTTTTAATTTATAGATGTTACAAGTTTGACAAATCGGTTTCCCTCCTTATTCATCTTGTATTTTTGAGAAGTTTTGCGTTGTAACCACGCAAAAGCGCTCAATTTGCTTATTTGTTTCTATTTAGTCAATGCTTTTGTAGATGCTGCCATTCGATAGAACTGCTCTAGCTTTGATATTAGGATAGTTTACCAGCGAAAGAAATTCGTAAATTGGTATATTCATTTTCATTGGAAATTCTTCAACGAAATCGAGTGCTACTTTTCCCTCTCAAAACTAAAATACGCATATTTAAAAGATTACCCACTAATTTTATAGGTATTTATAGATTTAAATTAGCTATTGTAGCCCCTCTTTTTTATTTGAATGATTTCCTAAATAAACATCTCTAGCTATAAAACCCAGAAAAAAACATAGGAAATGTGTTCTATATGAAACAAGGCGAAAGCGATAAAAACTGCTTTCCATTTTAATCTCTTCCGCCTTATTTACTACGAGGTCATTTCTGTTCTCTTCGTCGATTCGATGCCATGGGAAGTTGTTCCTCGATCATTCTTTCAATAAGTCATTGATCTTATCATCTGCATCATTCATCAATTTCTCTGGATCTTCACCCGCCAATAATTTTTCGATCAACGGATTGATGATATCATTATTGATCGCTGCAATCTTCGTGAATCCTGGGAGGAAAGGTTCAGCATATTCCATTTGTTTCGATAGTTCCGAAACGATAGGATCATTCTTCACTTCTTCATCTTCTGCAACAGAGGATAGATATGCAGGGAAGCCATTTTCAATGCTCCATTTTTTGCCGATTTCACTTGTATTCCAATATTTTAGGAATTCGTAAATCGCCTCTTTTTTATTGCTATCTGTACTTGCTGGAATTGCATAACCCACACCATCTAAAATCGCGGTTTTCTCACCGTCAGCACTAGCTTGTGGCAAGGTCGTCACTCCATAATCGATCTCATTGGCTTTCAAGCCATTATTCAACCACGGTCCATTGATGATAATCGACAACTGCCCAGCATTCATCAAATTATCCATTTCTGCTCCTGAAATCGATTCTGGCCCTGCTTTATCAACGTGGATCATTTTTTGGATTGCTTTTAATGTTTCTAAGTTTTCTGGTGAAGCAAACTCAGATTTTGTATAATCATCGCTGACAAGTTTTCCACCATTTGCCAACATCCAGTTGTAAAGAGGAGCAGTACCATCTTTGTTGAAAACAAAACCTGAAACATTTTTACTACTATCTGTTAGTTGTGGTGCCATTTCTGTCAATTCTGTCCAAGTCGTTGGTGGTGTCGTTTCATCCATACCTGCTTGTTTAAATAGCTCTTTGTTCCAATACATGTACATCCCTTGTACCTGCATCGGGATGAAGTATTGTTGCTCATCGACCGTCCCTAGATCAATGGCGGTGTCTTGAAAGTCTCCTTTATCCACCCCTTCATATTCCCAGAAATCATCAATAGGTTGCACCGCACCATTTTCAACGTATTGCGCAAAATCAGCGTAATTCAGTGCGACAAAATCTGGCGCTTTTCTTGAAGAAATAGCCGTTGGCAATTTTTCATTCAAGTTCGCCCAAGTCATCACGTCCATCTCGATCTTGATATTTTTGTCATTACTTTCATTAAAATCGTTAACGATCTCTTGCAAGATCTCCCCATCAGAAGCAGTAAACCCATTCCAAAAAGTCAAGGTGACATCTCCTTCTTCGTTACTTTGAGATGAAGCACCGCCACCACAAGCACCTAATATTCCAGTCGCAGCTAACAATAATGAACCAATAATGAATTTTTTTCCTCGCATGTTGAATTTCCTCCTTAATTTTTCGGGGTCAAGCTTGTTCGGATCACATTCCATGATAACGGTTTCAATAAACAGTGAAGCTGATTTTCTTTTCGTTCATACGCCTGAGAGGATACTGGTTTGATTTGCTCATTTCCAGCTTGATTGACCGCTTTGATCTCGTACCCACTCATCTCTGAAAAGTCGATAACTTCCGCAATCTCTAAGTCAGGAAGATGTAGATCCAAGTGCATCTCCTCTTCTCCACGATTCACCGCAAAGATCACCAACTCATTTTTTTCCTCATTGATCACCGCAATGCTTTCTAAATATGGGACTGCGACAAATTCACTTGTCGCATACGTATCTACAGTGATTTCAGGTCGTAAAGCCACGCCTTGCCCTAATGTAGCAACTTGCATAAATGGATAATAGATCGTTTGTCGCCAAGTTTCACCATCTTCTTCTGTCATGATGGGTGCAATCACGTTGACAAGCTGTGCCAGGCAAGCAATTTTCACCCGATCGGCATGCTTCAATAAGGTGATCAACAAGCAGCCTAACACCAAGGCATCTTCAAAATTATAGTGGTCTTCTAACAATGGCGGAGCAACTTGCCATGGCTTGACTGTTAAATCATGTTCCGCAGAATGGTACCAAATATTCCATTCATCAAAGGATAGATTGATTTGTTTCTTGCTGTGTTTTTTCGCTTTTATCGCATCGCACATTGCGACAACGCCTGAAATAAATTGATCCATATCCAGTGAACGAGCTAAGTAGTTTCCAAGATCATCTGTAGGGTTGCCATAATATTGATGCAATGACAGATAATCGATTTGGTCATAGGCTTGATCAAGGACTGTTAATTCCCACTCGCCAAATGTTGGCATTTGACTATTGGAACTGCCACATAAAACCACTTCGATCGACTCATCAACAAGTTTCATGGCTTTCGCCGTTTCTTCTGCCAACCTTCCATACTCTTTTGCTGTCTTATGACCGATTTGCCAAGGCCCATCCATTTCATTTCCTAAACACCAAGTCTTGATCGCAAACGGTTCGATTTGCCCATTCGTTTTTCTTTTCTCACTCCAATAAGTACCACCGGGATAATTGCAATATTCGACTAGATTTCTTGCCGCATCTAAACCACGAGTCCCAAGATTGACCGCCATATTGATCTCTGCACCCACTTCTTGACACCATGCAGCAAATTCATGTACACCGACTTGGTTCGTTTCTAAGGAACGCCATGCAAGGTCTAATCTTTTCGGTCGCCCCTCTACAGGTCCCACACTGTCTTCCCAATTGAAGCCAGAAACAAAATTCCCACCCGGGTAACGAATCAGTGGTACAGATAATTCTTTGACTAGCTCCATGACATCTTGGCGAAATCCTTGGTCATTTGCAGTAGGATGATCCGGTTGATAGATCCCCCCATATACTGCACGTCCCATATGTTCAATAAACGAGCCATACAAACGACGATCGATTTCCCCTATCTTTTGCCCACGACTAACTGACATTACAGCATCCATATATTCCCCTCCTTTAATTCATAAGTGAATCATATCTTTCTTTGAAAGCGTTGTCAATAATAATATTGTTAAATATAAAATTATTATTGTATAATAATTAATAGATTTATTAATCATAAATATCCATATTATATTTAACTGCTATAAATTAATATTTATGTTAATATAAAACTAAATAAAAAACCTAAGTACGAGGTGTAAACCATGCAACTACAAATCAACGAAGAATCGTTACCTGTCTATGAAGCATTAGCTAGTAAAACAAGGATAAAAATCATCCAGCTACTTTCAAAGAATAAAATGAATATCAAAGAGCTCGCCCAAGCACTCGGAATCAGTAGTGCCATTACGACGATGCATGTAAAAAAACTTGAGGAAGCGAACATCATCAAATCTGAGAAAATCGGCCAAAAAAAAATCTCCAGCTTACGTGTCGATAAAATCAACATCACGTTCCCAGAAAAAATCTTCAATGCGTTTGACACAAAAGAAACATCGATTCCTATTGGTCATTACACTCGCTATTCAATCGAGCCGACATGCGGTCTGGCAACGATCCATGATTTTATTGGCAAAGTCGATGAACCACGTTACTTTGCTGATCCCCGTCGCATGGATGCACGGATCTTATGGTTTACAAGCGGGTTCGTAGAATATCAAACTCCGAATTTTTTGAACGAAGAAGATACTTTGGAAATGTTAGAATTATCTGTTGAACTTTCTTCTGAATTTCCATTTTCCAATGACAATTGGCCATCTGATATCACATTTAGCTTAAACGGTGTGGAACTAGGTAACTGGACAAGTCCGGGAGATTTCGCAGACATTCGCGGAAAACACACACCTGACTGGTATCCAGATAACTTAAATCAGTATGGATTATTGAAAACGATCCGCATCACCAAACATTTGACCAATATCAACGGTGAACCTTTATCTGAAATCACAATCAATGACATCCCAAGAAACGAAGATATCTGGACTTTCCGCATTGAAGTCAAAGAAGACGCAAAAAACGTCGGCGGGTGCACCTTATTTGGCAAAGGCTTCGGCAACTACGACCAAGATATAAAGATGAAGGTGTATTATAGTTGAGGTTGTGAAAAAAGCGTTTTAACCTGAGCAGTAAGATGGAAAATCAGAAAATAGCTTTCCATATTTTTTGATTTTTCATCTTAATGTTGAAGGTCAGCTTTTTGAACACCGTTTATCTAGGTTGTGAGAAAGCCGTTCAACTCCGAATAGTAAGGCGGAACGTGGGAAAATAGCTTCTCATATTTTTTCACGTTTCGACTTACTATTGAAGGAGTTGGCTTTCGAACACCGTTTATCATAGGTTGTGAAAGAAGCGTTCAGCACTGAGTAATAAGACAGAACCATCGAAAATGGCTTTCTCATTTTTGATGGTTTTGGCTTATTATTGAAGTGCTGCTTCTTGAACACCGTTTATCTAGGTTGTGAGAAAAGCGTTTTAACCTAATCAATTTCAAAAACAAAAAGAAACCGTGATTCCCTTATTCAACAAAGGATTCACGGTTTCTTTGATTATTTCGTTTTATTTCCAAAAATCATCAAAAATCGAAATTGGTAAATGACGTTTATGTTGTGTTTTATTCCACCATTGTTCGATCTTTTGTTGCGCATCTGTTGGAATTTCTTTTCCTTCCAAATAGTCGTCGATTTCATCATAAGTGACGCCTAATGCGACTTCATCCGCAACCATTGGCTTGCCGTCTTCTAGGTCAGCCGTTGGGATTTTTGTGTATAAATGTTCTGGTGCATTCAAGACTTTCAATAGCGCTTTGCCTTGGCGTTTATTCAAACGGAACAACGGAAGGATATCTGCTCCGCCATCCCCATATTTTGTAAAGAACCCAGTAATGTTTTCAGCTGCATGGTCGGTACCGATCACAGCCCCTGCACGTTGTCCAGCAACCGCATATTGGGTGATCATACGTTGACGTGCTTTGATGTTTCCTTTATTGAAATCACTGATTTCCACACCTGCTTCAGTCAATGCTTGTGTTTGTGCATCAACTGCAGGTTTGATATTTACACGTAATTGGACGTCTGGTTGGATAAATTCTAACGCAGCTTTCGCATCTTCTTCATCCGCCTGTTCGCCATATGGCAACCGTACAGCGATGAATTGGTAACTGTCATCTTTCGTTTCTTCTCGCATTTCTTCCATCGCCAATTGCGCTAAACGTCCAGCTAAAGTAGAGTCTTGTCCGCCACTGATCCCTAATACTAACGTTTTTAAGAAGGGATTTTTCTTCAAATATTCTTTCATAAAATCGATACTGACACGAATTTCATTTTGAGGATCGATGACCGATTTCACGCCTAGTTCTTCAATGATTGCTTGTTGTAAATGATTCATCTTCTCTTCCTCCTATAGTTCACTAGTTAATTGTGTGACGCTTTTTTTCATTCGTTCCATGATTGCCATCTTATGATTCCAGCAATCTGTTGATAAATCCACTGGATATTTTTGTGGATTCAAATCACGTTTGTATTCTTCCCAAAGAGAATCTAGGTTTCCTCTAGTATACTCTTTGATTTCTGCTAAAGTCGGTAAGTCATAGACTCTCTTTCCTTCCACAAAAATATCTTGTAAAATTGGCCGAGCAGTAAAGTCACGAACAGTTTTATTGATAAATGTATGTGTGGGGTGGAACATGAAAATCTCTTCTTCTTGTCGAGGATCTTCATCCCATAATGTCACATAATCACCTTCTGATTTCCCATCAAAATTACGAGTGATACGCCATACTTGTTTCTTACCGGGTGTGGTCACTTTTTCTGCATTGCTAGACAATTTGATCGTATCGATCATTTCGCCTTCTTCATTTTCAATCGATACTAGCTTGAAGACTGCACCTAATGCAGGTTGGTCATAAGCTGTAATCAGCTTCGTCCCAACGCCCCAAACATCGATTTTTGCTTTTTGCATTTTCAAGTTTAGAATAGTCGCTTCATCTAAGTCATTTGAGGCATAGATTTTCGCTTCTGTAAAACCAGCAGCATCTAGTTGTTCTCTGACTCTTTTTGAGATATACGCCATGTCCCCACTATCGATACGCACTCCTTGGAAGTTGATTTTGTCACCAAGTTCTTTCGCCACACGGATCGCACTAGGAACGCCCGATTTCAAGGTATCGTAGGTATCCACTAGAAAAACACAATCTTTATGCGTCTTTGCATACGCCATAAATGCTTCATAGTCATTCCCATAACTTTGAACAAGAGAATGAGCGTGAGTACCGCTTGCCGGAATCCCGAAAATTTTTCCTGCCCGAACATTGCTCGTTGCATCTGCTCCACCAATGTAAGCTGCCCGAGTACCCCAAACCGCAGCATCCAATTCTTGCGCACGGCGTGTACCAAACTCTAATAATGGATCATCACCGATCACTGATTTGATACGAGCTGCTTTCGTTGCAATCAACGTTTGAAAGTTTACCATATTCAATAATGCTGTTTCCACTAATTGACAATGGGCTAATGGACCTTCTACTTGGATCAACGGTTCATTCGCAAAAACGAGCTCGCCTTCACGAGCTGAACGAACAGTCGCTTTGAATTTGAATTCACGTAAATATGTCAAAAAGCCTTCTGGATATACATCCATCTCACGAAGATACGCAATATCTGTATCAGTAAATGTCAAATTTTCCAAGTAATCTACTAACCGTTCTAGCCCTGCAAAAACAGCGTAACCATGATTGAATGGCATTTCGCGGAAGTAACATTCAAATACTGCATGTTTATCTGCTCTATCTAGTTCCCAGTATGTCTGCATCATGTTGATCTGGTAAAGATCAGTATGTAGCGTCAAACTGTCATCTGAGTAAGTTGTCGTCATCTTTTTATTGCTCCTCTAAGCCAATTTTCATTTCTTATCTATTATAACAAAAAAATACCCTGGTAAAAGAAATCTTGTTTTATTTTGTATAAAGTAAAGAAATAAGACAGAAGGTTGTGAGAAAGCCGGGTAGCTCCGAGTAGTAAGTCAGAACTTGAGAAAATAGCTTCTCATATTTTTTCAAGTTCTGACTTACTATTGAAGGAGTTGGCTTTCGAACACCGTTTATCTAGGTTGTGAGAAAAGCGCTTTGACCTGAGTAAAAAGATAAATTTAAAAAAAAGCCAAAATCCCAAAAGATTCTACTATCTTGGGATCTCAGCGCTTTACTTTTTATTGTATTCATTTTTGGGGTTATCTAGTAGCTTAGCCATATTTATTTTGCTAGGCGATCGCAGCAATCGCTTGTTCTACAATGACGATGTCCTTATTCGGTCGCTTGAACTTCACCCCTGCTTGTTCTAATTCTTGCTTGACACCTACATGGATATTGACAGATTCTCGTTCTGTTTTCAGTACTTTTTTGATTGCATAATCAATCTCTTGTTTAGAAATTTTCTTTTTCGTATTGATCATCACTAATTGGACTTGATCGAACGTATCAATCAATAAAATTTGCGTACGATCAAGAGAAAACAGTTTATAAAATCGAATGGCAGAATTTCTAAAAAAGAAATCAACGATTTTAGGATAAAAGGTTTTGATATTCAAGTTGCTTGTTATCGGCGTTTCAATCAATTTCATAGTGATCCTCTTCTCTCTTTTTAACTTAAAATGAATCGCTTTCATAAATGATTAAAAAAACAATTTCATTTCCCTCTCTTTTGATAATAGTATAACATATAATCAAGCAGATAAAAAAGACGATTTTTTTCTTGACCTTCTCGTTACGTCAAGGATTATGCTAGTTTTGTCAGGAGGGAAAGCAATGGAATACACAATCAAAAAAATGGCGCAGCTTTCAGGAGTGAGCAGTCGGACACTTCGTTTTTATGATGAAATCGATCTCCTCAAACCAAAACGAATCAACTCAGCAGGTTACCGCATCTATGGTTCTAATGAAATCGACCGCCTGCAACAAATTTTATTTTATCGCTCCTTAGATTTTCCATTGAATCAAATTCGAGAATTGTTAGATGAGCCTACGTTCGATCATCAACGTGCACTCATCGATCATCAGAGAAAGCTATTGGAAAAACGAGCAGAAATCGATACTCTCCTGGCAACGGTCCAACAAACATTAGCACAATACGATGGAGGGAAAAAAATGACTGATCAAGAAAAATTTGAAGGCTTTAAAAAACAAAAACTAACAGAAAACGAAACAAATTATGGTAAAGAAATCCGCGAGAAGTACGGAGAAGGAACCATCGATAAAGCAAACGAACAATGGCAAAACATGTCGCAAGAAGTGTATCAAGAGATGCAAGCAGTGGAACAACGATTACTAAGTGATTTAACAACTTACCTGTCTGATAAATCTAATCAGGCACTCGCTAAAGAAATTTTTGACGCACATAAAAAATGGTTATTGTTTAGTTGGCCAACCTATCAAACAGAAGCGCATAAAGGATTAGGCACACTTTACATCTCTGATGAACGCTTCGCTGAATACTACGATTCTCGCAGTGGCAAAGGTGCGGCAGAAGCATTGAATGAAATCATCCAAGCAAATGCGTAAAAGAAAAAAGACAAATCTTTTTTGAGATTTGTCTTTTTTTTACTAACGTTGAATAAAAGTATACGGAATTTTCACCTGTTTAATTGTGCCATTCAAAAACAAACGAAAAGCGGTTTCACCACATTGTTTCAAATGATGGTCGATCGTCGAAAAATTCAACAGTTCACTGATCAGCATATTTTCCCGACCAACTATGGGAATTTTTTTATTTTGATAACTTTGGAGAATCCCAGCCGCTACCGTATCTGAATTCGTAAAAATACCATCGATTCCTCGTTCTTCAAAAAATTTTCCTGCCTGTTTTCCTTGTTCGGTATCGATGCACTGCCAGTAAACATCCGTCTCGTTAAAATCAGGAAAAATCTCTTTACATAGTTTCAACGTGATTTTCGAATTATAACTTAATCGTCCGGTTCTTCCCAAAGTAACACCTAAGCGTTTGACTCCTTGAGTTTTTAAAAAGGTTAACCCATCAGTAATTGATTGTTTTCGATCAATATAGACACTCATAGCCTCTAACCCTTCGATCTTTTCACAAAAGACGATAGGACCGTATTGTTGATAATCAAGCAACAATTCTAAAGGATTCGCTCTTGATGTGATGATCAATCCGTCAAATGCTTTTGCCGCAAACTCTTCCAAATATTGTTGCTCACGTTTTATTTGATAGTTTGTTGGTAATAACGTCACTTTATACCCTTCGCCAAAAGCGACTTCAATGATTCCACTTAATAGCTGATCAAAGTATGGGTGATTGGTGTATGGTAAAATGACACCGATATTTTTTGTTTTTCCAGAACTTAGTTGTCTGGCATTCGCATTCGGTACATAATTTAATTCTTTGATCACTTTCAAGATCTCTGCTCGCTTTGTCTCATCAACATACGGATGTTGATTGATTACACGAGAGACCGTTGAAACAGAATAGCCTGTTCTTTTGGCTATATCGCGGATGTTTGCCATGACTGCTGTTCGCCACCTATACAAAAAGATTTTCTTGTAGATAGTCTACCACAGCTGGCCCACATTCGAAAAATTGATACAACGTTCCTTGATCGTAAAAACTGATTCGTTGACCGCCCCAATAATCATCCTTGGTCAAGCCAGAAATATCTGCTAAATTGATTTTTCTGATTACTGATCGATTAAGACCTTGAAAACTAGATAACACGAGCATGGAATCTTTAAACTCGACAAATGCGTAGAAACATTGATTCTTTAAGCCTTGTGTTGTTTTGATATAGGTATTCATAAGAAGCCCTCCTTTATTTATGCTTTGAGTATACGGTATGAAACGCGTCTCATAGCAAGGAGTTTGCTTCTTTTATTCTTCTGGTTCACCTAGATTAGGATCTAAGCGGTTAGCAGCCAAGATAAATGGTGCCCAAATTAGTGCAGCCACTAAAAGATTGACGATCGTCAAGACGATTGCGCGCCAATCACCAGCTGTTGCTAAAAACCCACTAATGATCGTCGGCATGACCCAAATCACATTTACTACTACCGGACGAACAAGACCGGCCATTGTCGCAAAGTAAGCAATCGTAGCAGTTGCAAGCGGCGCCAAGATGAATGGAATCATCAACAACGGATTCAATACGACTGGTAGCCCAAACATTACTGGTTCATTGATATTGAACAAACCTGGTGCAATCCCTAATTTACCGACCGTTTTGTAATCTGCTCGTTTTGATAAAAATAAGATCATGACAATCAGTACTAATGTTACACCCGCACCACCAGGCCATACAAATGCTTCAAAAGAACCTGCTACCCATTTGAACGGGATCGGTTCATTATTTTGAAAGGCGTTGGTATTTTCGACCATCGCTGTACCATAAAGAGTCTGTAACACTGGCGACATGATATTTGTTCCATGTAATCCAAAGAACCAAAGAACATGAACCAATAATACGATAATAAAGACTGCCCCATAACCTTGCGACAAGTTCATCAAAGGTTTTTGAATCGCTTCAGAAATCCAGTCGATCAATGGTACGCCTGCTGTTTGTCTAAAGACATAATTGATTGTACCTACAACATATAAAGAAACAACTGCTGGAATAATTGCGGCAAAAGCTCGAGCAACTGCCGGTGGAACTGATTCTGGCATTTTGATAATAATTTTTTTACGCATCAATATCGCAAAAATGATGACAGAAATAAAACCAAAGATCATGGCTGTAAATAGACCAGAACCGCCCATGTATTTTCCAAAGTTGAAATAACCCCATGCGCCCATAGAAAGGGTCTGTCCACCATCGGCACCATCAGCAATCACACCACCTGCTGTAGTGATCATGTCCATCGCATCTTGTGACAATTTTTCTGGTAACGTCAAAACAGCTGTGGCAGCATCAGGTAATCCAATAATAAATGCAACTAATGATACGATACTTCCTGATACAGGGTCCACTTCATATGCTTTTGCTAAGTTTGCACCTAAAGACAGTGCGAATACGACAGCCATGATTGCTAGCGTCCCATTCCAAATCAAACCATTGACGCCAATAACCGGTGTAAAGAAAGTCGTAATGGCGTTTCCTTCACCTAAATACGTATTAGGAAAGTCACGCATAAACGCATTCAGTAACACAGCAATAGCTCCCGCCATCGTTGCCGGCATGGTTCCGATAAACGCATCACGTAAAGCGACTAGATGCTTTTCCGAACCAATTTTCGTGGCAACTGGCAAGATATATCTCTCCATCCATTCCATTAATTTATTCATCTTAATCCTCCTATAATTCAATCTCTATCAATATGAATGCGCATACATTATAATGATATTACAAATATAGCATAACTTTGTGAAATTCGCTAGAGAAATAACAAAAGAAAAGTGATGAGAAATGAATTTTCTGGCATAGATAATATATGCGAAATAAATAGACAAAAAAACTGACAAATTAAAGCGGCATTCTATCGATTTATTACTTAAAAGATTTGTATTAGCTGATAATTATCCCGCATTTAAAATACCAATCGCTTGTGACTTTATAACGAATAATCACAAAAAAAGATCTATCTATTTTCACACAATAGATAAATCTTTTTTTCTTATTATATCTAAAGATTATTTCTCCAGTGATAATCAGACTCGATTTTAAATTCAAATGAGGAAAAATCCTTGTACAGAGTTTTTGCGAATCATTATAAATCATCTCGTCTATATCACAAGATCCACTGTAGAAACTTGCAAATGAAAAATTTAGATAATCTTTTTCTTTTCGTTTACTTGCTCATACCACTTTTCAGCTTCTTCTCTGTGTTTTACATAGTCATCGGCAATCAAATATTTTAATCTTTCTTCTAACCTTTCAGCTACTTCTTTTTTTAATACATGTTTTCTAGTTCTAACTATCGATTTATAAAACGCATAAGGTTCAGCGACTAATCGGAATAATACATCTTGTTGCTCAGATAGAATTTCACCTTTTTCTAGTCTTGAAATAGTTGCATGACTAATTGCTAAAAGTTTACTGAGATCTCTTTGACTAAGACCATAAGTTTTACGAATTGCCTTTATTTCTTTATAAGTCAATAAACCTTTGATTTCACTATATTTTTCATAATCAGATAAATAATTTAAATCATAATTATCAAATGGTTCAAACATTTCTCCGCACTTATCACACTTATAATATGTGTGTGTATTTTTAAAATCTAATTCTTTTACCGTCGTATACTCTACAAGCGTCGTCCTAGTAAAACTTGAATCAATACCACACGCTTCACAAAAATAATTATTCACTTTACTACACCCCTCTCAAATGATAAATACAAGGCATAGTTGCCTCATGAAAAGAAAGACATTTCATTCCTTTATAAGATTTGATTTTTATGTAAAATTCGATTTCATTTATGTACTTCCCAAACTCCCATATATCCCCTGGTGTTCCATTATAATCACATACTGGACCATTCAAAAAATCTTTGTAAGACAAATTATCGCAAAGATACTCAAAAAAGATGGTTGGTGTCCATCCAAAACTTCTCAAGTAATCAATTTTTTGATTTCTTCTTCTGATGAACTGAAAATTTCCTGCGATATACTCTTTTTTTAATTCTTGTAAGAATTTTTCTACTGTGTACTTTTTCTTAACGAGCATCAAATCAGTATTTACCACTCTGAACCTCCTCCACAAGAGATAATTTGTTATCGTACAGTAACATCTTTTCATATATTAAACCATGCATGGTAATATAAAGCAATCCTAAAACCTAAATTTTTGCCCATAAAGATACCAAATTTGTAATAGCCTTGCTTAGCAAAAAAAATCGACCTATTAGAGTCAAGAGCTGACTCTAGCAGGTCGATATAATATGATGTTTTTACCAGTACTCCTACATCATGCCGCCCATCATTGATGGGTCCATTGCAGGTGCAGCAGGTGCAGCAGGTGCTGCTGGTTCTGGTTTGTCTGCAACAACTGCTTCAGTTGTTAACAGTAATGCAGAAACAGATGCTGCATTTTGTAATGCTGAACGAGTTACTTTTGTTGGGTCTACGATTCCGGCTTCCACCATGTTTACCCATTCACCAGTTGCTGCATTGAATCCTGTTCCTAAATCAACATTTTTCAATTTATCAACGATGACTGATCCTTCATAACCAGCATTTTCAGCAATTTGACGAATTGGTTCTTCTAACGCACGAGTAACGATCTTGATTCCTGTTGCTACGTCGCCTTCTGCTTCGATTGCTGCTACTTTGTTGATCACGTTCACTAATGCTGTACCACCACCAGAGACCATACCTTCTTCAACGGCAGCACGAGTAGCGTTCAACGCGTCCTCAATACGTAGTTTCAATTCTTTTAATTCTGTTTCAGTTGCTGCTCCGACTTTCACGACAGCTACTCCGCCAGCAAGTTTTGCTAAGCGTTCTTGTAATTTTTCACGGTCAAAGTCTGAAGTTGTTTCAGCGATTTGGTTTTTGATCAATTGAACACGTGCATCGATGGCTGTTTTATCGCCTGAACCTTCAACGATCGTTGTGTTGTCTTTATCCACAACTACTTTTGAAGCATTCCCTAAGTTTTCGATTGTTGCATCTTTCAATTCTAGCCCTAAATCATCAGTGATCACTGTTCCACCAGTCAAGACAGCAATATCTTCTAACATTGCTTTACGACGGTCACCAAATCCTGGTGCTTTTACAGCGACAACGTTGAATGTACCACGGATTTTGTTCAATACCAATGTTGGTAAAGCTTCTCCGTCTACATCATCGGCAATGATCAATAAAGGTCGTGATTGTTGTAAGATTTGTTCTAATAAAGGTAAGATATCTTGGATATTTGAAATTTTCTTGTCAGTGATCAACAAGTATGGATTTTCTAAAACAGCTTCCATTTTGTCGTTGTCTGTTACCATATATTGTGATAAGTAACCACGGTCAAATTGCATACCTTCTACGACATCTAATTCTGTTTCGATCCCTTTAGATTCTTCGATTGTGATAACACCGTCGTTGCCGACTTTTTCCATTGCATCTGCAATCAAACGACCTACTTGTTCTGAACCAGAAGAAACAGCCGCAACTTGTGCAATTGCTTCTTTTGAATCAACCACAGTTGAGATGTTGTGTAATTCTTCGACTGCTGATTTAGTTGCTAATTCGATCCCACGACGAATACCTAATGGGTTCGCACCAGCTGTTACGTTTTTCAAGCCTTCACGAACAATTGCTTGTGTCAATACAGTCGCAGTTGTTGTACCGTCACCAGCGATATCATTTGTTTTAGATGCAACTTCTGAGACAAGTTTTGCACCCATGTTTTCAAAATGATCTTCTAATTCGATTTCTTTTGCAATTGTCACACCATCGTTTGTGATCAATGGAGAGCCATATGATTTTTCTAAAACGACATTGCGGCCTTTTGGTCCTAATGTCACTTTTACTGTATCCGCTAATTTATCTACACCACGTAACATTGCTGCACGTGCATCTTCTGCAAATTTCAATTCTTTTGCCATTTTTTCGTCACCTCATCAATTATTTTTGTTTCGTAATTACTCAACAATCGCCATGATATCTTTTCCAGAGACGATCAAATATTCTGTTCCTTCGAATTTCACTTCTGTACCGGCATATTTTTCAAACATTACTTGGTCGCCTGCTTTGACAGCTGTAGGAACTTTTTCACCGTTTTCTAGCAAACGTCCCTCACCCACTGCTACAACTGTTCCAGTTTGAGGTTTCTCTTTCGCTGATGAAGCTAAAACGATTCCTCCAACAGTTTTTTCTTCTTCTTGCGCGACTTCAATGATGACGCGATCACCTAATGGTTTTAACACGATAAATCCCTCCGATAACTCTTTTTTTGAATCCATTAGCACTCTATCACATCGAGTGCTAACCTACATTTTTAATAATACTCATTCTCCTATTCATTTGCAAGCTTTTTAAATCATAGAAAAAAATTTTTTTTACTAGGTTGTGAGAAAGCCGTCCAGCTCCAAGTATTAAGGCAAAACGTGGGAAAATAGCTCCCCATATTTTTTCACGTTTTGACTTAATATTGAAGGAGCTGGCTTTCGAACACCGTTTATCAAGGTTGTGAGAAAAGCGTTTTGACCTGAGCAGTAAGCTGGAAAATCAGAAAATAGCTTTTCATATTTTTTGATTTTTCAGCTTAATGTTGAAGGTCAGCTTTGCGAACACCGTTTATCAAGGTTGTGAAAGAAGCGCTCAGCACTGAGTAATAAGACAGAAAAATCGAAAATGGCTTTTTCATTTTTGATTTTTCTGGCTTATTATTGAAGTGTTGCTTCTTGAACACCGTTTATCACAGGTTGTGAGAAAGCCGTCCAGCTCCAAGTATTAAGGCAGAACGCGGGAAAATAGCTTCTCATATTTTTTCAAGTTTTGACTTACTATTGAAGGAGCTGGCTTGGGAACACTGCTGATCAAACTTTTAAAAAACCGATCAGTACTATCTAATCAGAGAAATAATCCGATATGGTATAATGAAAAATAGATAAAGTTTAGTAACATATATTTTCATTGAATCACTAAAGTTCGACGAAAAGTTACTTCACCTATATTTAATTCGAGCAAGGAAGATGACTACACTTGGTTATCCACTTGTCTCAAGGAGGTTTTTTATGTCATTAAAAAAATACAGCTTTTTTAGCATTTTTTGTTACGGTCTAGTATTTGTTTCACCTTTGCTTTTGACATCGGTTGGACTTGTCAATTCAACATCGGGTTTGATCAATGCAACAACGATCACCTATATTTTGGGTGCAGTGATTCTATGGTTCTTATACTACAAGCATAAAGAACCGATTGATATCGAAGCAAAAGTACCTGTCGCTTCTCGCTCAAAAATCTTCCTATATGGAATCATCGGCATCTTTATTGCTCTGATTTTACAAAGTATCGCTGTGATGATCGAGAGTTTCTTTTTTGGAGAAGTGTCTCCATCTGAAAATACGCAAAATATCATTCAATTGATTTTAGACACCCCTGCTTTTATTATCGCCACTACGATAGCAGGACCAATCATGGAAGAATTTGTGTTCCGTCGGAGTATCCTTGGAATCGTCGGCCATTATACAAACTTTTGGGTAGGTGCGGGTGTCAGCTCATTCCTTTTTGCCTTGGCACATAATGATGGGCATTTATTGGTCTACTTCTTTTTAGGATTTTTCTTTAGTTTACAATATCGTTCGACTGGTCGAATCTGGACGCCAATGATCACACACATTGGTATGAACACTTTAGTTGTCTTCGTTCAGCTGGCGATACAAAGAGGTTTGATCTAAGTAACTCTACAAAAACAAAAAAAGCGGTAGATCCGAAATTTCCTTAAAATTTTCGGATCTACCGCTTTTTGTATAGGCGCTGATATTTACCGTTACAGCCTCTTGATTAAATGGAGAATAATTCTGTTGCAGCATCTGGATCCGTATCATACACATCGAAATCGTATCCAACGCCCAGATCTTTTTCTTTAAGAATATTTTCCATCGTCAGATGAGCCAATTCTTTCATATTGTTTTCTTTACTTAAATGTCCTAGATAGATACGTTTTGTACGATCTCCAATGACATCTGTCATGACTAGTGCGCCGTCTTCATTGGATAAATGACCACGATCACCTAAAATACGTTGTTTCAAGTTCCATGGATAAGGACCCATGCGCAACATTTCTAAGTCATGATTGCTTTCCATCAAATAGCCATCGGCATTTTCAATGATTCCTCGCATATGATCACTACAGTAACCTGTATCCGTCAACATCACAAACGAACGATTCTCTTTATGGAAGCGATAGAATTGTGGTGAAGCTGCATCATGAGACACCCCGAAACTTTCGATATCTAAATCACCAAATGTTTGGACTTTTCCCATCTGAAACAGATGCTTTTGTTCGATTGGAACATTCCCGATCATCGGTGCCATGGCTTCCCATGTTTTTTCATTTGCATAGATATCTAAATGGTACTTACGAGCCAAAACACCTACACCGTGGATATGATCCCGATGTTCATGCGTAACAAGGATACCGTCTAATTGATCCGGTGTCCGTCCGATCTGTGCCATCAAGGAAGTAATTTTTTTCCCACTCAGTCCTGCATCTACTAAGAGTCGCTTTTTGTCACTCTCGATGTATAATGAGTTTCCTGAACTCCCACTTGCAAGGATACTGATTTTAAAAGCTGTATTTCCTTCAGCCATTTTACTACTACTTCCCTTCTTACTTTGTAAACTTTTTTCATTATACCTACTTTTTTAATGATCTTCCACCTTTGGGATCGCATTATTTGTAATAATCGTATTACTGAACGCATTGACCGTTTCGATCTGATACGTTTTATCCGGGGTTTCAATTGCGACATACCATACTGGGACATACACATTTTTCTCACGTACTTTCAAAATACGAGAGTAAGCCAACTGACGCCAAAGAATTTTAGAACCTCGGGAGATTTTATTATTTACATACAATGTATTGATAGCTTCTTCTTCTGTATGTAATTCTGTTTTTTCCCGCAATTGTTCAATACTCGATAAGTGGGTTTGTGTAAACTTTGAAATACGATACTCATCCCCCTTTTTTTCGAGCGAGAAAATGATCTTCGCTGTATCATCATAAAATGGTAGCCCTTCATAGGTTTGACTTGCCGTGATTTCAGGAGAATCACCTTCTAACACAGAAAAATTTTTCATGTAAATATACTCGCTGCCAAATAAAACATCTTCTTCATTATCCAAAAAGTCATTGAGTGAGCTCGCCATACGATCTGGATCAAGTGCGTTACTTTCCCCTTCAGAGTCCGTTAATGTTTTAGTCAATATATTATCGTTGATCGAAACCCCACTCTCTAAAAGGCCACGTCGATTGTTTTCTTGACGATGCTTAAATAATGCTTGACTGAGTTCTGTTTCTTCTGCACTTAAATAGTATCCTTGTTTACTTTCTGAAGAAAAATCTCCAGTATAGGTAATATCATCATTTGCTAAACGCTTTTGGATCGTTTCAGTCTGATCCGATCGTATAACTGTATGCTCTTGATTGATTGCTTCATGATAGCTGCTAAACAAAAAGACATTCAATCCTAAAAAGGCGACGAAGAAAATCCATTCAATTTTTTTGAAATCCATATTACTCCGCCTCCTTCTCAGGTAACTTGGCTAACAATTCATTCGCAGAATGCCATTCTCCTTGATATTTCACATACCATTCTGGGAAGAGATCAACGACGCGATTGGTTTCCTCGATATTTTGCCATGTATAACCAACGATGATCAGCTCGATTTTCGATTCTTCCGCTCCTTTATCAATCAGTTCTTGATAGACTTCATCCGTGCTAGGCAACTCGACTTCTTCATCTGAAGGGATAGGAACTTGAATGGTATTTAAGCTTGTTTGGATACTTACTTGGTTACTCGCTTGCTCATTACCGATTTCGATCCCGACTTTCCCTTTGCTGTCTGAACCAAAAACAGGGAAACCTTCCACAAAAATACGATAATCGATTTGATTCTTATTGCGATCGAAATAACGAACATTTCCTAAAGCTCCGCCTAATTTGCTGACATAAGGAAAACTATCCGTAAAAATATTGTTAGGTTCTTCAGTCGTCGGCAACTCACCTCTAAAATCAACGATTTGATTCTCAGAATGGATCGTCATCGTTTCATTGCCATCATAAAAGATCAATTCAGTACTTTCATCATTATTTTTTACCTCATCTGCCTGAGAAAAGAAGGCATTTCGAAAGACCGTATACGGTTGCTGAGATAAAATATAACTGTATTTTTTCAATTTCATTGGTTCTTTAATGCTGTGCTGTGTTTCGATATTTGTTGGTGTGTTGAAGACAGGTGTCCAGTTGACATCCGAAGAATTTAAATCATGTTCTACCACATTCCAATCCATTGATAGACTAGCTTCATAAATCGTTTGTTGATCATAATCGATAAAACTGACTTTGTCTCCTTTTTCATCAAACTGGACACTCGTAAAGTAGACATCTTCGTTTTGAACTTCTCCTAGATCAATGTTCAATCCAAATGCTTTGACATAGCCGCTCAGCAGATATGGAGCATTGTATGAGAATTCGATTCCTTCATTGAGTGCCTTCTTCTGATCGAACTTTTCTTGATCTGCTTCCACGACTTCTGTCAACTTGCCGAAACGTGCGCCTTCGATCAATCCATGGATTCTAGAAATCAAGTTCTCGCTATTCGTTTCTTTCGCTGTCTCTTTTTGGAACCAAGTGAGGTGTAAAGGCAGATAAATTTCTGATGCTTTACGATAGCTTTGTGATTCAACCACTTGTGAAGTGGTCTCCTCCAAGTTGATTGAGGTTTTCCCAGCTGGACTTAGCCAAATCGCATAAGAGAAATATAAGCTTAATGCAACCATCAAGATCAAACCAATTCGTATAAATTTTTCAGAAATCTTCATTCCCACCATTCCTCCTCATACGGTTCATAAGGTAAAGAAATATAGAAGGTTGAACCTTGTCCCTCCTTACTTTCTGCCCAGATTGCGCCACGATGTGCTTTCACTACTTCACGAGAGATCGCTAAACCGAGTCCTGTTCCGCCTTGTGCTCTAGCTCTTGCTTTGTCCACTCGATAAAAACGCTCAAATACACGGTTCAAATCTTTTTTCGGAATACCGAGCCCTTGGTCCGTAATACTTAAAATCACATTGTTATGGGTTTCAAGTAAGCGACAGGTAATGGCGCCTCCATCAGGTGAATATTTGATCGCATTGTTCATGATATTGTCGATGACCTGGATGATTTTATCCGTATCGATCTCGACCCAAAGATCTCGTTGAGTGAACTCTCGACGGATCGTATAATTCTTCTCTTGATTCCCTACCATCATATCAAAACGATCTAACACAAAATTGACGAGTTCATTAAAGTTCACATACTCTAATTGTAACTGGGTATTCCCTGTATCCATACGAGAGAGATTCAGCAAATCGTTGATCATACGGATCATACGGTCGGTTTCATCCAAGGTCACTTTCAAGAAGTTCGGTGCGACTTCTTCGTCCTTCCAAGCGCCCTCACTTAGTGCCTCGATGTAGCTACGCATACTAGTTAATGGCGTACGCAATTCATGCGAGACATTTGAAACGAATTCTCGACGTTCCCGTTCCGTTTTCTCTTGTTCTGTAACGTCATGTAACACTGCAACTAACCCACTGATAAAACCAGATTCTCGTCGGATCATCGAAAAATCGACACGTAAGATCATTTGGTCTGCTTCTCGCGCTCCTGTCGAGCGATCTAAGATCATTTCATTCGGGTCTTCTAAAAGCTTACGTAGCGTGTATTCTTCTTCGATCGCTAATAGTGTCAAGATGGATTGACCGATTGCTTCTTCCTTTTTCAAATCTAATAATGAGACAGCCATATCATTGATCGTAATGATTTTCCCACGACGATCGGTTGCGATAACACCATCCGTCATATGTGACAAGACGCTATCAAGACGATTTCGTTCGGCTTCCATGGTGTCTTGCGCTTCTTCGATCCGTTCTGCTAACTGGTTGAACGTTTCAGCGAGTTGCCCTAATTCATCTTGTCCGTGGACTTTTACCTTGCGGCTATAGTCACCACGAGCAATGCGGATCGCTTGTTCACGCATTTCCCCAATCGGTTGCGTGATCGAACGCGCAACCAAGACAGAAACGATCATTGAAATGAATGCGGCGATCAATGAAGCAGTGAAAAAAATCAACGCTGTATTAGTGATCTCTGAATATTTTTGTTCAATATCACTTTTGACGTAAAGAGCCCCGATAACGGCGTCGCCGGTCGGGGACAAAATGGGTTGGATATTGATATTTACTCGTTTTCCATCGTCGTCTAAGGCGACATATCGTTTGGTTGTAAAATCATTGATATCGACATAGTCATTCTTTTTGCCGACCGAGCCTTGTTCACTGACTTCTGTCGTTGCACGAATGATCCCTCTTTCATCCACGACACGAATCTCGATAATATCGCTTGAGGCACTGGTCTCAATAAAACGTTTGATATTCGTATTGGCGTCATCGATACCTGCGCTGTCATTTCCTTTACGGTTCAGCTCCGGACTGATCGTTGTCGCTAACGTTTCTACTGTTTGGTTCATATCTTTGATAAAGGTATTGATCGTTGAACGTTCCAATCCCCTGATAAAATACGCTCCAATGATTTCAATTGAGATCAGTAAAATCAAAATAAATGTGATCGCTATTTTGAAGTTTACTGATCGAAAAAAACGGACTTTTCCTTTCATCCAATTACTCCTGTTCTTGATTACGCAAGTAGTATCCTACGCCTCGGCGTGTAACTAAATAGCTAGGATGACTTGGATTGTCCTCGATTTTTTCACGTAAACGACGAACGGTCACGTCTACTGTACGGACATCTCCAAAATAATCATATCCCCAAACGGTCTGTAACAAATGCTCCCGTGTCATTACTTGACCAATGTGTTTTGCCAAATAAAATAGAAGTTCAAACTCGCGATGAGTCAATTCGATCGTTTCGCCACGTTTTGTCACCATATAGGCATCGGGATGGATCGTCAAATCACCAATGACCAATTCAGAAGGAGTTACTTCTTCTACTTCTTTGGCAGCAGAAGCCCCACGTCGAAGGTTTGCTTTCACCCGAGCCACTAATTCCCGATTAGAAAATGGTTTGGTCACATAATCGTCTGCTCCAAGTTCTAAACCTAGAACTTTGTCAATCTCAGAATCCTTCGCTGTCACCATGATGATCGGCATGTCAAACGTTTTTCGCACTTCACGAGCCACTTCTAAGCCATCCATTTTTGGCAACATCAAATCTAAGACGATCAAATCAGGTTCCACCTCAGCTACCTTTGCTAAAGCTTCTTCCCCATCATACGCTGTATAAACATCATAGCCTTCTTTTGCTAAATTAAATTTGACGATATCCGAAATCGGTTTTTCGTCGTCGACAACTAGTATTTTTTTCATAAAGAGCCACCTCTTAGTTAGTATTGTCATTCTGTTCCATTATACCGCATTTCTTATCAGGTTTCATCTTTCTTAAAAAATAGCACGTTATTAATAAAAATCTCCTGACAGAAAACATGGATGCGGATAAAAATAAACCGCTAACTCGTTAAAGTTTTAGCGGTTTATTTATGTTTCTGTTATCCATGATCCACATAAGACAGATCAAAATAGTTGTTTCATTCGGGGCAAGATATCCCTTCAATTATTGGGAGTTGCCAGAAAACATGCCAGTGATCGAATCCCATATCCCACTAAAGAATCCTTTGATATTCTCCCAAAGACCTTTTGATCTTTCTTCAATTTGTTTGCGTGCCTCAGTTAAGTCTAATTCTTTCACGAAGTCTTCAAAAATGTTTTTATCTTTCATCTCGCTCATCAATGAAGTGATTTCAGTGACTTGATCGCTTGTCATGACATCTTCTAATCCATTATCTTTCAGTGCTTTTTCAACTGTCGTTTGAATATCTGCTTGTGTCAATTCTTTTCCATCAGCAGTTTTAGCCGCCAATTCTTCTTTTGCTTGCTCTTGTGCTTTGTTTAACGCTTCGTCAGAATAGCCGTCTTTATCTTTGTTTTCTTCTGTGATAGAAGATAAAACATCCATTTCATTTTGAGCGACAGATACTCTATCCTGATTGATGATCCCACCAGATTCTTCAACGATCTTATACACGCCTGCTAAAGCTCCTGAGCCATCGATCGGCACTGCGGATGCGACCGTCAATTTCGCATCAGTGATCCCAGCTGTCAACGCTGCATTTTGATATTGCGCAGCAGTGATTCGTGTGATATTTTCTGGTGTCGCGATATCGACAGTGATTCCTTCACCTTCAGAAAGTGTCTGCATACGGACAGAGCTATAAACTGCCCAGTCTGCGGTAAATCCACCATCAGGGATATAGGTCATTAAATCTGTACCAGATGTCTTATAAATCGGCGTCTCACCTTTGATCCCTAGTTTGTCTAATGTATAAGTTTCTTGTTCTTTCGTTAACGCATTACCGATTGCTACTGCATTGATCTGCAAACGTTCACTCGAACTACTTGATGTTGATGATTCAGAAGAATCAGTAGCAACTGTCGAGTCAACAGTTCCTGAAATCGGGACAATGCTTTGTGTTGTACCTGTCTCAGAAGAGTCCGTTGCGACTGCCGGGTCAACAGTTCCTGAAATTGGAACAATGCTTTGTGTTGTCGCCGTTTCTTCTGCTAATACGATTGGTGTCGCTAGTAAAACTTGGCTTGAGACCAAGAGAGTGGCAATTATTTTTGTTTTTTTCATACATAACCTCCATGTAGCTGTTTTCTGTTTTAAACATTGTACTATAAGGTCTATAAGATAACCTACGCCTCAAGGCTGATTTGAAAAGAATCTTATACTATCTTTTAATATTACTGGTGTTTTTTAACCATTATAACCTTTTTAGCCTTTCTTTCATCGTTCATAAAAAAAGCCCAACCTCCGACTATTTTCGAATGTTGGGCTTTGGACCTCGCCTTCTAGGCTTTTTTTTACTTTTGTATCATTTGATTTTAGTAGCGTAATTGCAATAGGATCGGCGATTGATTTTCTAACACTTTCGATTCAACGAAAATAACTTCTCCTCCGTATCGCATTACTTCGTAAATGATCTCATTCACGATATCTTCGACATAGCCTTCGTCGGTTGAGGAGATATCTAATAATTTGACTTGATGATCGACAATCACTGCCTCTTGGTAGTAATCGTGGTCAACGATCAATTTTTGTCCTTTTCCTTTGATTACTTGTCTATAGATATTGGCTACATCTCGCTCTAAACGTCCTTGATTTTCCATTCCTGCTAAAGTGTACAACAACGTTTCTTTTTGATGACGAATATATTCTTGGATCACCTGATTTGCTTGCTCTCCTATTGCCAACTCATTTTCGCCGCTATCAGCGGTAAAGTTTCCATAGATTTCCCCAACGATCAGTTCATCTTTATGGCAAATCTGCTTATACGCAGCAATATTTTCAGTTGTTCCAGCTAAAATGATTGGCCGTGGCGTACGATTCAAATAAGGTTGCAACTCAGAATCGATCCATTTAAAGAACTCTTTTTTGTAATTCGTTTGTACGCTTCCCATTGAGTTCAATACACGGTCTTTTGTCCAATAGCCTTTATTCCTGATTGGGAAATGCGCATCTTTCACTTCTTGTACTAAAATATGATCGACATATTCTAGTAGACGTGAACAATCCATCCCAATCGTCAACACATAATAGTGATTCATTTTACTTTCGCTTCTTAAGATTTCTTTTGTATGGAAATACTCATCGATAACGTATTGACTCTCCAACACAAATGGTACTTCGATTTGTTCATTGATACTTGGCGAAACAAAATAGACAATACTTCCTCTTTTATGCGTAGGTTGAAAGTCTTCTAGCAATTGATCAATTTTATTAATCATTGTTTTCGCCGCTGTTCCTGCCATTTCTTCCAACTCTAAAATAATCTGTTTTACAAGATTTTTTAACACTAGTTTATATTTTTCAGCACTTTTCTCGTCATTTGGCATCCCTAACATGATCGTCACCGCCGGATTTTCCCTGTGAGCACTTAATTCTACATAATTCATTTTGAAACTCCTTCTTTCTACCTATAAATAAACTGACATAGTGATCAATCGATATGATTCGTATTTCTATGTCTACTTTAATGATATTGGTTAGAGCGATTCTAAGGTCAAGCTACTTTTGAAGAATTTATCATTTGAATCCAAAATTAAGTTTGCCTATAAAAATACCGCCCTCTAGAAATTAGATGCTGATCTAACTTCTAAAGAGCGGGTCTTCATTTGCAATTCTTTTAGTATTCTTTTATTTTTTATCTCTAGTTGTGAACGATAAAAAATAAATCTATTCTTTGACGATTACTTGTCGTTGGTCATCCTATGCTTCAAGTATTTGGATACCGATACCCAATAGACCTGGACCAGTGTGGACGACTAATGCCGGTGAGATTTGTCCAAAATAAATCTCTTGGACATTTGGAAATTCACGTTCAAAACGTGCCTTCATTTCGATTGCTTCTTCTTCTGCATCACCATGTGCAACCGCTAAGTTAAAGACTTTCGCATCTCCGACTACTTCTTTCACATAGGACATCGTTTTCTCTAAACTTTTCTTTCTTCCACGTGCTTTACCTACTGTATAATAGATACCTTCTTCATTACAAGAGATGATTGGGTTCAATTTTAGAGCATTTCCCAAAATTGAAGCAACTAAACCAATACGTCCACCTTTTTGTAGGTATTCAAGTGTTGCTACGTTGAAGAAGACTTTCGTACGTTCTGCTAATGCAACTAATTCATCGATCAGTGTTTCCCATTCCATGCCTTCTTCGATCCATTTCGCGGCTTGGATTGCTGTGAATCCAGCACCGATACCAATATTTTTTGTATCTAACACATGCGTTTGTAGTCCTTCTTGTTCTTGTGCAACAAGACGAACGACATTGTTCGTTCCACTTAAACCACTTGAGATAGTGATTGCGAGTACTTTATCGTAACCATCATCTTTGATTTGATCAAAAATTTTGGTGATTGATTCTCCATCGGGTAAAGATGTGCCTGGAATTTCTTCAGGTAAACGCTTATAAATTTCTTCAGGAGTGATGTCAACTTTATCTGTATATTCTCTATCTTTATAGATGATTTTCAAAGGAATCACATAAATATTGTACATATCAATGATTTCTTGTGGCACATCTGTTCCTGAATCTACTAAAATTGCAATTTTATTCTTCATTTTCTTTCTCCTTTTTTGCCTCTTGTAAATATTCGCTTTCCAGGCTGATGGTTTTTTCCGCTAGTAGCTTCATTGCAAAAGAAATCGTCGCTGAACGAACAGCAACATATTCTAATGGAATTTCTTTATTTAATAATTGTTCATGTTGTTTTCCTTGGGCTAATTGACTAACCATTCGTATCGCATTTTCTTGCTCATCACAAAAAAGATTGTACGCTTCTCGTATCCCAATCGTTTTCCCTTGGAATAAAATCCCTTCTTTAATCTCGGGGATCGTTAAGATTTGTTTGAGCGTCGTGATCGCAATCAAAAATGCCACATGTTGTTTACTGTATTTTTTTTTGACTGGCGCCGGTATCATCCCTAACTTCACATAGTTATTCACCATGGATGAAGTCAGCAAAGGATGTTTTTCTCCTTGGATCACTGGTGAGAGATAGCGATCTACCAATGTTTTCACTTGGTCCATATAAAGCTCTAGGTCGGGAAGCTCTTCCCAATGAGGTAATCGAAAGGATTCGAGATTCTCTCCCCAATCGACTAACTGCTGTCGCATTTTTTCCATTATGAAAGCTCCTTTAATGTTCTCATTAATATCTTATCAAAGTTTCAAAAAACATGCAATCTAGTTTCTTTGACTAGATTATTTAATAACAAGAACTTTCGTTTTTTATAAACGTTAAACAGCTGATATATTAGTTATTTTAAATACAAAAAAGACCCGCCGTAAAACGGCGGGAAAGGAGTAAAAAATGAAAAAGTGTTATGGGTTGTTCCTCTGCAAGAACTTTGTTGGTTGGGATAGTTTTATCTTAGCGGTTATTTATGAATAAACTATGAATGAATTTCTAGGAAGTAGTAAAGTTTTGACGTATTTTTATTATTCGCTTCTTGCAATTTAAAATACTTAGTGCTACTATAATTAAGTACTTTTTCATATGGGCCGTTAGCTCAGTTGGTAGAGCAGCTGACTCTTAATCAGCGGGTCGCGGGTTCGAGCCCCTCACGGCCCATTGGGTGCCAAACCCACGTCACCAGTACACTCTTGGCTACTACGGTAGTTTGGAAAAGAGTGTGCGTGGTGGCATTTTTTTGTGCTCGGGCATACTCTTGATTTCCCTATAATTTGAATAAAAAAGAGCCTTCTTCCAATTAAATGGTTGAAGGCTCTTTCTCCAAAATCAAACAAACTGGTTTTCACGCTTGTAAGGCAATCATTTTTTTGATCGTATGGAGCACCGCATTTTCGTCATTTGATTTTGTTACAAATTGTGCAACTTCTTTGATTTGCTCAAAGGCATTGCTCATCGCAAAGCTGTAAGCTGCGCGTTCTAATAATTCGATATCATTTAGGCCGTCACCAAATGCCATTGTTTCTTCTGGTGTGACGTTTAGGATCTTTTGTAATTCTGCTACTGTTGTTCCTTTATGGACATTATAATTTGAGATGTCGATCCAAGCAGCTTCTGAAGCAACGATATAGGCTTGTTGTTTAAATTCTTCTAACTGTTTGACATGTTCAAAACATTTTTTTTGCGGATCAAACACGGTGATTTTTACAAAGTCTTCTGTTATTTCTTTTAGACTTTCAACCGTCTTGACCCTGGCATAGGAGCGACGAACCACTTTGGCTTCTTCTTCAGGTACGGTATTTTTGATGATTGCTGCACTTGGTGTGCAAGCGATGATCGTGTATTCATCAGAGATTTCCTCTAGTTTTTGAAGGATTTCAGTTCCGACTTTATTTGGTAATAAAGATTCGTAAACATATTCATCTTGGTGCTTGATTCGAGTAGCGCTATCGCCGAGAATCCATAAATCCTGGGAAAGCTCAGGTCCGAATAACTCTTCGACACGTTCACATTGTTTTCCTGTGCATGGTGCAAAAAATATTTGTTGTTCGTCCATAAGCGCTTTCACTTCTGTGTATAATTTTTTATCAAATTCCCCTTTACTATTTAAAAACGTGCCATCTAAGTCTGTTAAGATCAATTTAATCATATGTGATCCTCCTTAACGCTTTAATTAAGTTCCTTTATTAAGTTTATCAATTAATAAGATTACGTCAAGTATTAAATGAATAAAATACTCAAATATGCCTATTTTAGCTATAGATTTACATTTAGATGGGCATCCGATATACTTAATTAAATGTCTTAATAAAGGATAATGAATGATGACAACTAAGAAAAATCTAATACGGCAAACCAATTTAAATCGCGTACTTTCCTTGCTTTATCAACATCAAAAGCTATATTCATCCGAAATCGTTGAAGCAACAAAGATTAGTATGGTGACGATCAATTCTTTAGTGAAGGAGTTGGTGGATGATGGCTTTTTATTTGAACATCCTAACAAACCAAGAGAAATCGGGCGTCCGGCAACACAATATGAATTCAATTATGATAGAAAGCATTCATTGCTGTTTGTTTTTCGAGAAAAAAACAAACAATTATATGTAGATATTTTTACGATTGACTTAAAAGGTGAACGATTGGCAAAACAAACACGCCCTTTTTTTGATGTCTCTCCTTCTGCCTTTCAGTTGCTGATTGCTAATCATCTAAAGAGCGCATCAACGATTGCCTCTCTTGGATTTTCGATTCCTGCTAAAATTTCAGAGGGAATAATCACTTCTAGTTGGTATGAAAAAATGGATCATTGGCCGATTCATCAGTTGATTGAGGAAGTAACTGATCTTCCTTATCATATTCAAAATGATGCCCACCTTTTTACGATCGGTCATTGTCTTTTAAAACAACTGCCATTGTCTGAAACGATCGTTGGCATCTACTATCCACAAAATAGCATGCCGGGTGTCACATTGCTTGCCAAGTCCTCTTTGATCGAAGGCCATGACTCGCTTGCTGGCGAAGCGAAATATTTTCCGATGTTCTTAGATCAAGGAAGTCCTGAAACGCCTGGCGAACTAGCTGAAAATCTTTCTTCTTTGATTGCTACGTATAATGCGTTGATTGCCCCAGATAAATTCGTCTTGGCAATTGACACAGATATCAAGCCTCTTGTAGAGGAATCTTTAGCACAAAACCTTTATTTAGCAAAACAACCTAATTCTCCTCTATTTATCTATCTGGATGATTTAGAGACCAGTATCGTTTTAGGTCTTCACTGGCTGATTTATCACCATACGCCTTTTGACCTTGCTTGCTATTGATAATTTTCATACAAAAAACGGCTTTTCCGAAACCAACGATGTGTTTCGAAAAAGCCGTTTATTATCGTGTACTTAGTTTTTCCAACTAGCAACTTTTTCTTGGTTCTTATCGATCCATTCTCTGGCTGCTTGTTGTGGGTCTTTGCCGTTGTTGATTTCCAACATGACTTCTTCCATATCTTTTTCTGTCCAGTTGAATTTATCCAACACAGCGTATGCTTCTGGTTGATCTTCTTTCAAGCCTTGGCGAACGATCGTGTGGATCTCTTCCGCATCTCCCATGGCATTCTTTGGATCTTCTAGATATTTCAAGTCATACTTCGCAAACATCCAGTGTGGTGTCCAACCAGTAAAGACGATTGGTTCTTGATTTTTGATTGCTTGTCCTAAAGCAACCGTCATCGCACCTGAAGAAGAGGTCTCAACTGTCCAACCGTCCAGATTAGGATATTGGGCAATCGTATTTTCTGCTGCATTCACGACACCTGCACCAGGTTCGATACCTGTGATTTTCTTACCTGCTTCATCGGTTAGATCTGCAATCGAATTTACGTCCATGTATGCTGGAACAGCTAATCCGACTTTAGCGCCTTTCAAGTTTGCACCTAGATCATCAACTTGATCTTTGTATTGTTCATATTGAGAACCATGCGTTTTAGGTAGCCAAGCGGCAACCATCCCATCTGATTCTCCTTTTGCGACAGATTCCCACATGATCGAGTTATCTAAAGGCGTCACTTTTACATCATAGCCCATCTCTTTTAAGACTTCTGCTACAACATTCGTTGAAGCTACCTCTGTATCCCATTCCACGTAAGAAAGATTGATCGTGTTTGTGTCTTTGGTTGAAGAAGTAAAACTTCCGACACCGATTGCACCTAGTAAAACTACTACGACTGCACCGATGATCAGTCCTTGACGCTTTTTATTTTTTTGTTTCGAAGTACTTGCTGCTTTTTGATCATTTGGTTGATTCAAATGTTGTGTAAAACGGTCAATGATGATGGCCAAGATAACTAATGCTACCCCATTGACGAAACCATTTCCGACTTGTGCACGTTGTAGAGCGGAAAGAACGCCCCGACCTAAACCAGGTGCTCCGATCATTGAAGCAATCACGACCATTGAAAGAGAAAGCATGGTTGTTTGGTTGATCCCTGCCATGATCGTTCCTTTTGCTAGAGGCAATTCCAGCTTCACTAACTTTTGCCAACTCGTACTACCAAATGAATCAGAAGCTTCGACTAACTCTCTTGGCACTTGGCGAATCCCTAAGTTTGTAAAACGAACAGTTGGTGGTAATGCAAAGATCACAGAAGCAAATACCCCTGGAACCATTCCGATTCCGAAGAAGGCAACTGCTGGGATCAAGTAGACAAAACCTGGCATTGTTTGCATAAAGTCAAGGATCGGTTTAATGATTCCTTGTGCTTTATCATTTTTCGCCATCAAAATACCCAGTGGCACACCAATGATGATCGAGATCACACTAGACAGTAAAACTAATGTGACGGTGTTCATCAAATCTGTCCATAGCCCTTGATTATAGATGAACCATAACCCAATCAAAGTAAATAATGTCAACCCAGGACGTTTTTTTGAAATAAAGAATGCTGCAACTGTCATTAAAAGAATAAATAGTGGTGCTGGTATCACTAATAAAAGATTCGTGATAGCTGTCATCACTGCTTGACCAATCGTTTGTAGGAATGAAAACAGTCCTGCGAACGTTGTGGTCAACCAATCAGTGATCGTTTCGACCCAGTCAGCGACGGGTACCTGATAGTTTAATAGATTATTCATGTTCGCTCACCTCACTTGTTTCTGCTAACGCTTCGATCACGCTACCTCGGATAACAACGCCTTTTAATTTACCGTTGTCAACCACAGCTAATGGTGTTGGCGAATCATAAATAATATTGAAGATATCACTAACAAGCATATCTTTGCCGATCACTGTAACATTTTCATCAAGGAAATCGATTAGTGGACGTTTTTGACGTCTTGCTTCTAATGCTTGATCTGCTGTAATGATCCCTTTCAAGTTGCGTTTCTTATCGACAGCCATCAACATGCTGACTTCTTCATTACGCATACGTGTCAACGCAACGTTTGGTCCATCTGATTCAATATTTGTTGTTAATGCTGGTACCATGATGTTTTGAGCTGTCAAGACTTTCGAACGGTCCACTTCTTCAACGAATTCTCTCACGTAATCATTGGCTGGATTTGTCAGTATTTCTTCTCCAGTACCGATTTGCATGATTTCGCCATCTTTCATCAACGCAATGCGGTCCCCGATACGCAACGCTTCATTTAAATCATGTGTGATGAAGATAATCGTTTTTTGTACATTTGATTGTAGTTCTAACAATTCATCTTGCATTTCCCGACGAATCAACGGATCAAGTGCTGAAAAAGCTTCGTCCATCAAGAGGATCTCTGGATCATTTGCCAATGCACGGGCTAACCCCACACGTTGTTGCATCCCCCCAGATAATTGACTAGGGTATTGATCTTTAAAGGTTAGCAAACTTGAGTTTTCTAACGCTTTTTCTGCTTTTTCTTGACGTTCTTCTTTAGGAATACCACGAACTTCAAGACCGTATTCTGTGTTTTCTAAAATCGTTCGATGAGGGAAGAGACCGAAGTTTTGGAAAACCATATTGATTTTGTGACGGCGAACTTCGCGCAGTTCTTCTTTACTCAATTTCGAGATGTCTTCTCCGTCAATCAAGATGTTTCCTGATGTCGGCTCGATCAAGCGATTCAATAAACGGATCAAGGTTGATTTCCCACTCCCTGAAAGTCCCATAATTACGAATATCTCGCCTTCTTGTACATCAAAACTTGCTTCATATACACCGACAGTGGCGCCGGTCTTTTGTAAAATCTCTGTTTTCGGTTGATGCTTTTTCATCATTTCCAAAGCAGCTTGTGTTCGTTTACCAAATATTTTCGTTAAGTTTTTGACTTCTACTTTTACCAAACAAATTCTCCTTTGTATGTAAATTCATTTTTCTTTCTGAAAAAAGTGACCACACTACGATAACACCATGTAGTCACTTTGTCAAAATTGAAGTATCTCCATTATTAATCAGCATACACAAAAAAATGGCCAATCCCTTATCACTATAGGGATTGACCAAAATTAGAATAAAATGAGAATTTTTTTATAGGTACGCTCACTGCCCATCTGGGTAAAAAAAGTTTGTCATTCGTTGCAACGTGTACTCGTTCCCAATAAAGTGGACAGTATCTCCTGCTGAGAATTTAGCATATGGACCAGGCGAGACTAATAGCTCTTGCTCATGGGAGATCGCAATAACTGTGGCACCAGTTGCTTGCCAAATATTCAATTCACTGATTGATTGATCTAAGTGAGCCGCTTCTTCTGTCAACGCAAGTTCAAAAGGAAGAAGTGGGTTCATCTTATGTATTCGCTTCGTTTGACTCACGAGTTGATCTAACAGTTGCGAAAAATGGTTCAATTCTTCTTGTTGTTTCTTCACACTTTCCATGATTTCTGCTTTCGTTTCTTGGATCGATTGCACATCTTGGTATTGCAACAAGAAATCCTTTGCTTTTTCTTTAGAAGCTACAAATGCACCACTCCCATGGCGCACTTCCATGATACCCAGATCGACCAGAACATTGATTGCTTTACGAGTCGTTTCCGGCGAAGCGTTATATGTGCTTGCTAAAGTTGATCTTGCATGGATCTTCTCACCGATCTGATAGCGATTTTCGACGATTCGTTCAGCTAAATCAACGGCGATCTGTTGATAACGTGGGCGCACCACCTTGGTTTTTTCGCTCATTTTATCCCCCTCTTTCACCTACTTGTCAGCTAACATCTTACTATGGTATTTGTAAAGAAGCAAAAGTAAACTGGTTTTATTTTTTTCTTCTATCGTAAAAAATCCTGTATTTATAGTTGATTCACCGAATGAGCTCATGCATATCACTCACGACAAAAATAAAGCAGCAGCTACGAAAATCCACAGATCTTCGTAGCTGCCGCTTTGTTCCTTATGCTAAAAACTAAGCTTAACTTGTAAATTTTTTTAAATAATCACTACTTACATCAAAATATCTGGTAGGAAATTCTGGGAAATAAAGATCACTTGCCCACTGCCAAGCTGCTGTATCCGTATGCAATGGATTTTTATCAGAAGGATCATATGGCCATTGCGCAACCCAACAGTTCTCTTTTCCGAGACGTGTCATATCTAGTTTATTTTCGGTAAACCAAGAAGCACTGGAATAGTGGACAACTTGTTGATAACCGCCTTGTTGGATCATTTTTTGGAAGATCAGCGCATTGTCTGTTGCTTTCTCCACATTCATTTTTGGATTTTCACTATCGTTGACAACAACAGTTGAGGCTGGCAGATGCAGTTCTTTCATATAATCCAATAAAAATTGTGCTTCGGCTTTGGTATCTGCTTCTTCATTGAACCATGCATAATGATAGACACTCACTTTTAACCCTGCTGCAACTGCCGCAGCGATCTGTTCAGGAGCCAGCGGATTTTTGTACGAGTCTGCTTCAGTCAATTTCACGACTACACCTTTGATGCCGTAGTTTTTCATCGTTTGGAACTCTTCGACAGTAATCGGACCATTGTTAGAAGAAATATCAATAAAATCTTTGGCTGGTCTTCCCGGTTCTGCTGCTGATATGCCGGAGTCATCCGTCACAGTCCGCGTGCTTAGTTCTGGAAGTTGACTACTACCTAGTACATGTTGATTTTTTTCAGTGATCGTTGGCTTGATCGCAAGTGAAGTGGCATGTGCTGTTCCTCCGGTAAAAACCAATAAAGTAAAACAAATAACACCTATCCATTTGATCATTGTACCCATCTTGAATCGCTTCCTTTTATTGAATTTTCAAAGCATCAACAAGACGTCCTGTTGGCTCTATTTAACCAAAAACCTAGTGATAAAAAAACAAATAACATGACAATTTAATAATTTTTAATCATAACATCGTTATTAAAAAAATATCGCCCGTTACGGTTCATTCAAATGATGCTTTGACTACTATATATAGTATGTGCTTTTACGATTTCTACTATTTTTTTATTCTAAATTCCAAGTTGATCCTTTCAAACACTCTTCTACTATTTTGCCTTTTGTGAAATAATTTCTATAAAAAAATGTATAAACTTTTTGCTTTTTTAAGTTTTGACACTATTTATTCTGCTTGTTTTTACTGTCATCTTGCATATTTTTTTCATTTGTGATTTTTCGATCGAACATTCATTTATTAATAAGATATGGTTAAAAAAATATTTTTTAACGGAGTTTTCCACAAGCTTTTCTGTATTAATACAAGCTGATTTGCACGAGATACTTGTTTTCATTGTTTTTCAAAAACCACAAAACATAGTATTCCACAATATCCACAACACAAGATGTAGTGTTTGTTGATTGACTTTTTTACTAATAGATTTATACTATTGATTATAGAGAAAACACATGGACAAGGAGGCAAACAATAATGAACGTAAAAATCTTTTCTAAAAATAATTGTATGCAATGTAAAATGGTGAAACGCTTTTTAGCTGAAAATAAAATCGACTTTGAAGAAGTAAATATCGACGAGCAACCTGAAGCAATCTCATGGTTAAAAGACCAAGGATTCCAAAGTGTTCCGGTCATCACTTCTGACGCAGCAACTGTCATCGGCTTCAGACCAGACCAACTACGTCACTTAGCTAGCTAAGAATAATTCAAACAGTTGTCAAATAGATCGAGGATCAACTTGATCCTTCCACTACCTTGGATTTGATGGACTTACGGTGTTTGACCGTAACCTCCCCAAATCCTTTTTTACAGCAGTGAATACCACTATATGTTGTGGTCAAACACGTATCATCAAAATTATAAAGAAGGTTGGGCGTATGTATGAGTCTTAAAAATTTAAAAGATGTCAGCTACTTTAAGCTGAACAATGAAATCAATCGACCAGTCAACGGGCAAATCCCTTTAAATAAAGATAAAGAAGCTTTAGCTGCTTTTTTTGAAGAAAATGTCAAACCAAATACCATGACTTTTCCGACAGTGATCGACAAAATCAAGTATTTGATCGACAATCAGTATTTAGAAGCTGAATTTGTTCAATTATATAGTAGTGAATTTATTGAAAAACTTTATCAATTCCTATTCGAACAAAACTTTACATTCAAATCATTCATGGCGGCATATAAGTTTTATTCCCAATATGCCTTAAAAACAAATGATGGTTCTGCTTACTTAGAATCTTATGAAGATCGTGTAGCGTTCAACGCATTGTACTTTGCGAATGGTGATGAAGAACTAGCTTTGGCTTTAGCTGACGAAATGATCCATCAACGTTACCAACCGGCAACTCCTTCATTCTTGAATGCTGGACGTAAACGTCGTGGTGAATTGGTTTCTTGTTTCTTGACTCAAGTAACGGATGACATGAATTCGATTGGTCGCTCGATCAACTCAGCCTTACAACTTTCACGAATCGGTGGCGGTGTGGGGATCACTCTTTCGAACTTGCGTGAAGCCGGCGCTCCGATCAAAGGCTACGAAGGTGCAGCCAGCGGTGTTGTTCCAGTAATGAAGTTGTTTGAAGACAGCTTTAGTTACTCGAACCAACTAGGTCAACGTCAAGGTGCAGGTGTCGTTTACTTAAATGTCTTCCATCCTGATATCATGATGTTCCTTTCAGCTAAAAAAGAAAATGCGGACGAAAAAATCCGTGTAAAAACTTTATCTCTTGGCGTGATCGTTCCAGATAAATTTTATGAATTGACGCGTAAAAACCAAGAAATGTATCTATTCAGCCCATACAGTGTCGAAAAAGAATACGGCGTACCGTTTTCTTACGTGGATATCACTGCGGAATATGACAACTTAGTGGCAAACCCAAATATCCGCAAACAAAAAATCAAAGCGCGTGATCTAGAAAACGAGATCTCTAAATTACAACAAGAATCTGGTTATCCATATATCATCAATATCGATACAGCAAATCGTGAAAATCCTGTAGATGGTAAAATCATCATGAGTAACTTATGTTCTGAGATTTTACAAGTACAGACACCTTCTGTCATCAATGGCAAACAAGAATACGAAGAGTTGGGAACAGATATCTCATGTAACTTAGGTTCGACAAACATCGTCAACTTGATGGAAAGTCCTGACTTTGGTCGTTCTGTCCGCACGATGACTCGTGCTTTGACTTATATCACTGATGCTTCAGATATCGATGTCGTTCCTCCAATCCAAAACGGGAACAAGTTGAATCATACGATCGGACTTGGTGCAATGGGACTTCACACTTACTTTGCTAAAGAACAAATGGAGTATGGTTCTGAAGATTCGCTTGATTTCACGAATGTCTATTTCATGTTGTTGAATTACTGGACACTTGTTGAAAGTAACAATATCGCACGTGAAAGAAAACAAGTCTTCCATAACTTTGAAAAATCAGCTTATGCAGATGGTACGTATTTTGATAAATATGTGACTGGCGAATTCCAGCCAAAATCGGAAAGAGTCGCTGCTTTGTTTGAAGGCATCTTTATTCCTACTGCACAAGACTGGGAAAACTTGAAGCAAGCAATCATGAAAGATGGCTTGTATCACCAAAATCGTTTAGCGGTAGCGCCTAATGGTTCTATTTCTTATATCAATGATACGAGCGCAAGTATCCACCCAATCACTCGTATGATCGAAGAACGTCAAGAAAAGAAAATTGGTAAGATCTATTACCCAGCACCATATCTATCAAATGAAACGATTCCATATTATACTTCTGCATATGATATGGATATGCGTAAAGTGATCGATATTTATGCAACAGCACAAAAACATGTGGATCAAGGTATGAGTATGACGTTGTTTATGCGTTCAGAAATCCCAGAAGGTTTATATGAATGGAAAGACACGACAAAACAATCCACACGTGACCTGAATATTTTAAGACACTATGCTTTCCACAAAGGAATCAAATCGATTTATTATGTACGTACATTTACAGATGACGCAGAAGAAATCGGCAGCAATCAATGTGAAAGCTGTGTGATCTAATTTCACTTAGTGTTCGGAACCGTTACTGGATTTTAATAAAGGAGCATTCTCATGTCAGAAACTTATTATGCAGCGATAAACTGGAATGAAATTGAAGATATCATCGATAAATCGACTTGGGAGAAATTAACCGAGCAATTTTGGTTAGATACACGTATCCCTTTGTCAAATGACTTAGACGACTGGCGTACGCTTTCTCAATTAGAAAAAGATACAGTCGGTCACGTATTTGGTGGGCTGACTTTACTTGATACAGTCCAATCAGAAAGCGGCATGGATCAATTGCGTAAAGATGTCCGCACGCCTCATGAAGAAGCAGTATTGAACAATATCCAATTTATGGAGTCTGTCCATGCGAAAAGTTACTCTTCGATCTTTAGTACATTGAATACAAAAAAAGAAATCGAAGAAATCTTTGAGTGGACGAATACGAATCCTTATCTACAGAAAAAAGCAGAGCGTATCAATGAGATCTATAAAAACGGTACGCCTTTAGAGAAAAAAATCGCGAGTGTCTTTTTAGAAACTTTCTTATTTTACTCAGGATTCTATACCCCACTTTATTATTTAGGGAATAATAAATTAGCCAACGTAGCAGAGATCATCAAGTTGATCATTCGTGATGAATCTGTCCATGGCACATATATTGGGTACAAATTCCAATTAGGATATAACGAATTACCTGAGGAAGAACAAGAAACATTAAAAGATTGGATGTACAATCTTTTATATGAATTATACGAAAATGAAGAGCGCTATACGGAAGAACTGTATGACCCAATCGGTTGGACAGAAGAAGTGAAAACTTTCTTACGCTATAATGCGAACAAAGCATTGATGAATTTAGGAATGGACCCACTATTTCCTGATACAGCAAACGATGTCAACCCAATCGTTATGAACGGGATCTCTACTGGAACAAGCAACCATGATTTCTTCTCACAAGTCGGAAATGGCTACCTATTAGGTAATGTCGAAGCGATGAAAGATGAAGATTACTTGATTGGTTTAGACTAAACAAAAAAGAGCTTGGATATAAAATCCTCGCTCTTTTTTTGTTTCTTTTTCTTTAACTGACAAACGTAGTTCTTCTTATTTATTATCCAAATAAAGATGTGCTGGGTAAGTCATATATTGAACAGGTGCCAATTGATCGATCGTGACATAACCTGCGGCAGAGTTGATCACCGTTGGTATGCGGTTGATCAACGTTGCACACGTATGTTTTGGTGTATCTGGTTTTGTTACTTCAAATTGCATACTTGGTGTTCCTTCGATCGACCAAGTACATAGATCGCCTTCGCCTGCTTGATACACTTTTCCAGTACAACCGACTTCAACGATTGGTCCTTGGATCGTTTCAACAGTCGCCACAGCAGACATCCCGATCGCTTCGCCTGCTTTGATCGTACGTTCCATTGTTTTCGATGGAATATCTTTATCTAAAACAATTGGGACATTCTTTTGAGAAATGCGTTTGATCGACCAATTCATTTTCGAACAGATTGCTTCTGCCGTCATCCAAGAATAAGAAGGTAAATCTGTTGCGTTCGCAATTTCTTTTGCAAATTTCTCTTGATCATAGCCCACCCCATGGGCTTCAGCTAACGCTTTACCATAGTGTTCGACATCATAACTAACTTCACCACTGATTTTTTGTACATCATTCATTCCAGCAGCCATCAACGCTGGGAACAATACCCAGTAAATATCTTGCATTCCTGTACCTGAAATTGTGACGTTGTTGGCTTTTGCGATTTTATCTAGATGGTTAGTTTCTGCAACAGAAGTCGTCCAAGGATACAAGGCTTCTTCGCTAATCGTTAAAACATTGACGCCATAGGTTAAAGGAATCTCTAAACTTGGCATGAAGTCTTTGATATAACTAGCAATCGTTACTAAAGCGACATCTGCATCACAATTTTGAAATACTTCGTGGGGATCGTTAGAGATTTTCACTCCTAAAGCTTGGTCATATCCTAAATATAGCCCTAGATCCTGACCGATTGCTTCGGGGCGATTGTCAACCGCTCCAACGATTTCAATTCCTTTTGCCATGGCATATTTGATAATCTCTTTCGACATTTTTCCACAGCCGACTTGTACCATACGAATCTTTTTGTGCATTTCATTTCCCTCACATTTCTTTAAAATCTTTAAATTAATTCACGAACATCAGCAACTGTTCGCTCAAACACTTCGCCTACTTCAAGGCAGGTCAATTTCCCGTCTAGTGTGCTGATACCCGGTATCAGTTCTGGATAGGTTTGGATCACGTCAGTCAGTGATTGAGAGGCTAGTCCTTTGATATATCTCATCGTGACATTCGTCAAAGCAAGCGTAGATGTTTGTGGCACTAATCCTGGCATATTTGCTACAGAGTAATGGATCACGCCATGTTTGACGAAAGTTGGTTCTTCATGAGTGGTTGGATAGCTTGTTTCAAAACAGCCGCCCTGGTCAATTGCAATATCAACCAAGACTGTTCCTTCTTTCATCTGCTTCACTAATTGTTCTGTGATAAGATGTGGTGCTTTTTTACCTGGCAATAAAACTGAACCAATCACGATATCGCTCGTTAACGCCATTTTTTCAATATTCGCTGGGCTTGAATAGAGGGTTTTAACTTGTCCGTTGAACATTTCAGATAGTTCACGTAAGCGATCGACATTGATATCTAAGATCGTCACATCTGCCCCTAATCCGTGCAAGTAATGCGCCGCACTCACACCAGCGATCCCACCGCCTAAAATGGCTGCTTGAATCGGTGAAACGCCGGTTACACCTGAAATCAATTTCCCACTTTGCTTCGCTAATATCTCAGCACCTAATAGACCACCTAAACGACCAGCGACTTCACTCATTGGTGCGAGTAATGGGAATGCTCCGTTTTTCGTTACCATTTCATACGCAATCGCGGTTGTCCCAGACTTGATCAATGCTTCAGTCAATTCAAGATTTGCGGCTAGATGCAAGTACGTAAATAAAATCAAATCTTTTCTAAAGTATTGATATTCTGATGTTAGTGGTTCTTTGACCTTGACGACGATTTCTGCCGACCAGACTGTTTGTGGATTCGCTTTGATTTGAGCGCCAGCTTCGCGGTATTGTTCATCTGTAAAGCCTGAGCCTTCCCCTGCACGTTCTTCCACATAAACGATATGACCTGCTGTTACTAACTCTTTGACTCCTGCAGGTGTTAAACCTACACGTTTCTCTGAATTTTTGATTTCTTTTGGTACGCCAATGATTGTCATATTGATCCTCCTTTAAATTATTGTTGCTTTTGCCACTCCTCAAATCCCATATGGATCGCATCAAATAGTTGATCTGCGTTTTCTTTTGAGAATGTCAACGATGGTGAAATGATAATCGTTTGTAATTCATCACGTAGCAAGACACCTGCATTAATAGCATAATCAGCAACGGCTTGTACATTCTTTGATGTTTGTTCCACATCATATTTCCCTGTATTCTCAAAATCGATGGCGATCATCAAGCCTTTTCCACGCACATCACTGATACAGTCGTATTTTCCTTCAAGTGCTTTTAGACGTTCCAATAAATAAGCACCGACTTCACGTGCATTCATAACTAAATTTTCTTCTTCAACGATCCGCAAAGCTTCTAATGCAGCCACGCAGCCTAGTGGATGTCCACCATACGTATGACCATGGATGATAACATTTGCTCCGTTAGTTGCTGATTCGATGCCTTCAACGATTCGCTTGTTGAACACAGCCGCTCCTAATGGGACATAACCGGAAGACAAGCCTTTTGCTAAAATCATGGCATCTGGCTTGATACCCCAGCCGCGACTTCCGAATAGATGACCCGAACGGCCAAATCCTGTCACCACTTCATCTGCAATCAATAAAATATCATGGTTGTCACAGACCTCACGTAAAGCTGGCCAGTAAGAACTTGGTGGAACGATGATGCCTCCAGCACCTTGGATCGGTTCAGCAATAAATGCAGCAATATTATCTGCGCCAACTTGCTCGATCGTATCAACTAATTCAGCGATACATAATTTTGTCAATTCTTCTGGATCTTGGCAATTCCATTTGTTTTTCTTCAAATGCGGGGAAGAAACACGTACACAATCTTGTAGACCAGGACCGATAAATTCCCGGTAGATCGGGTTGCCTCCTACCGATGTTCCACCATAATGCATCCCATGATAGGCTTTTTCCAAGGAAAGAAAGACTTTCTTATTTGGTTTACCCACCGCTTGCCAGTATTGTCTTGTGATTTTCAAAGCAGTATCTACTGAATCACTTCCTCCAGAAGTAAAGAATACTTTCGCCATCTCTTCTTCTTGCGTCATTTGGATGATTTTTTCTGCCAAGTCATATGCCTTTGGATGGGCAATATTCGTAAACAATTGATAATAAGATAATTTTTCCATTTGCTCAGAAATCGCTCGGTTCATTTCAGGGCGATTATGACCAACGTTCATACACCATAATCCACCAACGCCATCAAGTAATTTTCTTCCCGTATCATCATAGATAAAATTTCCGTCTCCACGTTCGATAACGATCGTTTCCTCTTCACTTGCTCTTGTATCAGTCATAGGATGCCAAAAATACTTTTTCTTTCGATTGTTCATAATAATCTCTCCTTTTTAGTCTTTCATGTTTACAAGTTAAGACTAAAGGGTAGAACAACTCTAAGGTCAATCTTTTTTTGATATTTTTTTAAAAACGTTTACATTCAAAAGAAGAAAAAAAAGTACTTATATAGAAGAAAAAATACTTTTGTAATTTTATTTATAAATCGTATTGACCTTAGAACCATTCTACCCTCTAGCATGTGGTTGAGGGGGATTGGTAAACATGCACAGCCATTGTAAATAAACTAATTAAAACATTCACAAAATCGAGGAGGAAAAATTAAATGTCACTATCAGAAACATTAAGCAATGTCATTAACATGGAAATCATCAGTGCGATCACTTCCACACTGTTTATCATATTACTAGGGTATTTTTTAAGAAAGCGTGAGGTTTTCTCATCAGATGTCGGGAAGACCTTATCGAAAGTTGTCTTAACTGTCGCTATCCCTGCACTAGCTTTCAATTCGTTTATGCAGGATTTAAATGATGAAGTATTGAATCAAGGAATCAACATTTTGATACTTGGGATATTAGTCCACGTTTTCTTGATTTTTCTAAGTAAATTCTTCTTTTTCAGATATGCACCAAATAAAGAAGATACGTTGCGCGTACTCTCTATTTTCGGATCGACAACGTTTTTCGGGATTCCTGTCGTGGGCGCTGTCTTTGGTGCAGAAGGAATTTTATATGCATCGATATTTAATATCGGCTACCGCATCTTCTTATACTCTTATGCTTATCTAAAAATGAGCGGATTGAAGATGGCACGCAAGAATATTCGAGAAATGATTTTGAATCCCATCGTGTTGGCTACTTTTATCGGGTTATTTATTTGGCTCTTCCAAGATAGCTTACCACAGATTGCTCAGTCTAGCTCTGAATCTGTTGCCTTTTTAAGAATAGATCAGACGTTACCGTGGTTATTTAAACCTTTGACGTTCCTTTCTAGTCTAGCTTCTCCACTTGCTTGGTTGGCAATCGGGATCACATTAGGCGATCTGCCATTCGGAAAAACCCTCAGCAGTCAAACCTCTTGGTACTATTCATTCATCAAAGTCGTTGTTTTCCCACTTGTGATTTTACTTTCACTCTTATTGCTCAACGCAATGAATATTTTACCGGTAAATTCGGTTGGTTTGAGTACGATGATCATTATGATGGCTACACCTGCCGCAACAGTTGCAGTCGCTTATGCGATCAACTTTGAGAAAGAAGCTGTTCTTGCTTCAAATGCCTCGTTGCTTTCGACACTCTTCTCAATCGTCTTGATCCCCATCTGGATCATTGTCTTAAACTTGATTGGAAATTAAAGCACATTATATAATTAATTGAACGAAAGGAAATTTTACTATGAAAAATTTAAACGTTGTATGTTATGGTGTTCGCCCTGCTGAAAGATCCCTCTTTCAGCAGTTGAACGTTCACGGATTCAACTTGAAACTAGTAGAAGATTTATTAAATGAGACAAACTACACCGAAGCAAAAGGCATGGATGCCGTCATCGTTCGAGGAAATTGTTTAGCAAATCGCATAAATATCGAACGCTTTGCCCAATTTGGCATCAAGTTCTTACTCACACGTACAGTTGGGACAAATCACGTGGATGTAATGGCAGCGAAAGAACACGGAATGCAAGTAGCATATGTGCCATTCTATTCACCAAACGCAATTGCTGAATTATCTGTTACTTTAGCGATGATGCTTTTACGCAGAACGACCCACACTACCAATAAAACAGCTTCTTATAATTTTACGATCGATCGCTTTATGTTCAGTAAAGAAGTCCGAAATTGTACAGTTGGGATCATTGGTGTTGGCAACATCGGTTTAACAGAAGCAAAACTTTTTAAAGGTTTAGGCGCAACGGTGATCGGCAACGACCTGTATCCAAGTGAAGAAGCAAAAGCATTCATCGAATTTAAGTCGCTTGATGAATTACTGGCAGAAAGTGATATCGTCAGTATCCATATCCCTTACATCCCCGGTAAAAATGAACGCTTCATTAATAAGCAGTTCATCGACAAAATGAAGGATGATGCGATTTTGATCAATACTGCTAGAGGGGAATTACAGGATAATCAAGCAATCCTTGATGCGTTGACGAGCAAAAAATTATCTGGATTTGGCACAGATGTCTTGCCTAATGAAGCGCTGATTTTCAACAAAAATTTTGATGAAGATCCATTATTGATCGATGCAACAGCTAAAGCGCTGATCGATATGTATCCGCGAGTGATCGTTACACCACATATCGGTTCTAATACTGATGAAGCAGTATCTAATATGGTCGAAACAAGTTTTGACAATCTTTATAAAATGTTCAATCAATTGGACTGTGCCAACACACTGTCCGTTTAGACTGGAATGTCTATAGCAAAGAACTAGCTACCCTGAAGTTCTGTAAGAATTATCCAGCTCGGATAAATAAGCGTGAAAACCAAAAATCATTCAAATTTTTGGGCTTTCGCGCTTATTTTTGGAGGTATGAGCTAACTAATGTCATCACCTCTTTTCTTTATCGATGTGTGAGAGAATAAAGCAAGATCCCCAAAAATTTGAAGAACGATTTCTGGGGATCCTGCCTTATTATTCAAAGTTAAACATTTTTGTCAATCTCAATTGATTTTTTTACTCTGTTTTTTCTCCTTTTGCTGTCAATGCAATGGAGTCATACATATGAGTAGTTGGTTCATTGATCAAAGTTGCCAGGTATTTTCCTACGGTTTTGCGACTAATTTCACCAATAAAGCTCATGCCATTGCGATTCTCGATGCGAATATCTTCAATGATCTCTTTATCGGTTAGCCAATTGGGGCGGATAATGGTAAAATCTAGATTGCTGTTCTCAAGCAGATCTGCTGCAATACGTTGATCACCTAGGTAAGTGTCGGGATCGCGATAATCACCTAACTCTGAAATAGCTTCTTCATCATTGAAGTCAACTTCACCGTAAATCCCAAGTGTTGCCATCCAATACACACGTTTGATCTTATTCTGATTCATCGCTTCGATCACATTTTTAGCTAAAGGCACCATATTATATGGGCCCAAACAAGAATAGACGATATCAATGCCTTTCATTGCATGGACTAAATCTTCTAGATTCATCGCATCACCAATGATGCTTCTCTCTTTATCAAATACTTTATCCGGATTTCTCAAGAATAAAGTCAAGTTCACATTCGGATCATTTTTTAAAAACTCATAGCTATATTTAGCAATTGGTGCCGATGCACCAAGAATCAATACGTTCTTTTTCAATTTATTCCACCTCTAATTTAATTTTTTAACTTGTACAACGGTCCTCCTTTGGTAAGATGAGTTAAGTGTAAGGCTTAGAACGACTCTAACCGCAAGTATTTATTCGAATTTTTTATTATAATGAGTATTATTCTCAAAAAAGCAGTTATTCCAGAAAGGATTTTATCTATATGAAAAATACGCAAAAAATCAAAAAACTATTGACCGCCTCCACCATCGCTGGGACGATTTATGGTCTCTTGGCGCTACTCACCGGTTTGATGGTCAATTACAACGTCCTCTTGCTTGATGGGGTCTACACGATGGTCGGTGCATTGATGTCCCTGATTGCTTTATATATTGCTAAGTTTATCCAGACACAAGATTTTGAACGCTTTCCTTTTGGTAAGGAATCTCTGATGCCTTTAGTTGTTTTTATCCAATACAGTGTCATCTTATTGATTTCTTCTTATGGTCTGATTGAGTCTTTTTTCAGTTTGATTTATGCAGACACTTACGTTGATCTATCGATTGGCTTGCCCTTTTCCTTATTTGGGATGTTCTTTAGTTTTGCTTTTTATGTTTATTTGAAAAAAAATCCAATCAACCATTCCTTTTATAAAGTGGAATTGGAACAATGGCGCTTCGGGTTTCTGTTTAGTTTAGGGGTAGTGGTTTCCATCATTGTCTCCGGACTACTCGCAAAAACATCTTATATTGCAATCGCACAACTGATCGACCCTGTGATCTCCATTGGCATTACCATTTTTTATATTTATCTTTCAGTCACTGAAATCAAAAATGCAACATTAGAGCTTACTTATGCACCGCCGAAGTATGAGTTACGCGAAAAAATACTAGTATTAGTTGATAAGATATTGAAAGACATTCAGATTGAAACGTCAGTTTTACGAATCGCAAAAGTAGGCGATCAAGTCATTCTTGAATTGGATATCGTGATTTTGCCCGATAGTGCGATGGACAGTATCCGTGCGCAAGATCGTCTACGAGAAGAACTCAATCAGAAAGTAACAGAAGGGTTTTCTGAGTATTCTTTATGGCTGAATATCAACTTTATCGGTGACCTCAAGTGGGCATAAGATAAAAACTTCTTTATGAAAAAAAAGAAACTCCTCCAATCAGAAAAAAAATTGGGGAGCTTCTTTTTTTATTGATCTACGTGTCACTGTGACCTAGAAAGATTGATTTATTTAACAATCATCTCTTTACTTTCAAATTGACCGAAGTCGATGGTGAATGTGTTGGTTTGACGATCATAGACAACTCCGTCACTCATCGAAACGACGTCAGTAAAGTCATTTGGTAAGCTAAGGGTAACTGCTTCCGTTTGTTGCGTTGGATTAGCAATCGTATAAACCGTTTGTTCTGCCTTCGTTTGTTTCAACAAAGAAATTGGTTTATTCGTTTTGATCCCGGCAATTTCTCCTCCCTGCTCTTGCCAAAAATTGATGCCTAAATAACCAGCTGTTTGAACTTCTACCGCTTGGATCTCTTTGGTGTTTTGTAAAATAGCAATCGGTTGTTTTGCTACGTAAGCTTCTAAGTCCGCTTGAGTTGTTCCTGGCAACATCACGTAAGCATAATCTGCCTCTTTTGGTTGCTGTCCATGGTTGATTGAAAACGTACGATATTCACCAGTATATCGCGTGTCACTAGGAAATGCTTCATTGATTTCTCGATACGTTCCGGTACGTGTTTCGCTGATCACATCCACTGTTTCTTTTTGTGGGAAATAATAGCCGATCGATGCGTGTTGCTGGTCTGATTCTAGCAGCAGCCAAGATGTCTCCGTCGTTTGTTGTGACTGTTCGATCATTCCTTTATCCGAAAGTACTTGATAGGAGTATGAGTCATTTAGTAAACGATTATCGACGATTGTTTCGATTGAAGCAGTTGTGTCTCCCGTGATACCAGCTCCTAAGGCAATGATTTGCCCATCCAATGTAAACCATGACTTCTTCCCTTGGACATTCATCGGTAAGAGCGTGCCGTTATTCTTTGTTCCTGCTTTATTAAGCGCCATACCGACCACGCCTTGATTTTCAGCCGCTGCACCGCCTACCCAGGTTTCATTTGAGGTCACTGTCGTAAATGCTGACACTTCATCTGCTAAAGGAACTGTATCAATTGTCGTACCAGGCAAACGATAAGGATCGACTGTCGGCCAATAACTTGGACCGAATTGGACTTGGTCATCATTATAAAGATAAACCATTCCATCTGAAGTATGCCAACCACGTTGATTTTCCAGATTCCCTGCTTCAAATGAAGAGATCCGCTTCGAATACATACTTAATCCTAGATGATAATTCTTTGTACGTTGGACAAAGCGATCCATGGCATGATACATCTTCGTTCCGATAAATGGCAATTGATCACCCATGATCGTTGCATTATCCAATAGTTCCGTCGTCATCATCAAATCATTGTAATCTCTCGTATTCGTTAAATAATAGTCTGGATTACCTAACATCCAATATTTCACTGCTTCTCTTAATGCTTTTTGCTGGGTTTCAGGCGCAAATCTCGCCACGATCAACAAATTGTACATCGTAGTAGAACCGTACCCATTTTTTGTCGCAGATGCCGCACGGGAAATCGAGCGACCATTTACTAAAGGCAACATTTCACCTTGATACACTAAAGGGATAAATGCAGCTTGTACGTTATCAACAAAAGATTTCACCTGATCTGCTGCTAAAGTGTAGCGTGATTCTTTGACGATCGATAAAATCTGTCCTACGCCTTTGACTAATACATTCCCATAAGAACCTGTATAAGGGATCGTTTCATGTTGAATAAATGAACCATCTTGATAAAATCCATCGCCATGTGTTACTAGTTTGAAGACATCAGTAATACTTGCAACTGCTTGTGTGACTTTCGCTGGATCATTTTGTAAAAGTCCGAGTCCTAAAACTGTCTGTGCCAAATCCGTTCGATTCGCACCTGTAGTTGAAAAGTTAGGAATAAAATCCAGTGCTACAAAGTTTTCTTGAGGCTTCGTGTAGAGTTGTTTGAACGGATCTGGTACATACTTACTCAATATACTTGTATACTGTTGAAGCTTTTCTGCTGGTACTTCTTCATCCAGAACCATCAAAATCGATACAAATTTTTGAGCGACACCGATCTGCCAGTCCCACCAATTCCCATGATATTTTGTGCCGTCATAGCCTTTTTTCGAAATCATAAAATCGATCCCTGCTTGGATCGCTTCACTGATGGTCTTATCTTGATAAAAACTTGTGCCTTTCGTTCCGTATGCTAATGCCAATTTTTGAAGTTTTGTAAATTGTGTCGTTAAATCTGCCGAAGCGGTATTCCCAGATTCTAACGGCCATAAATAGGTGCGTTCCGCTTCTTTGTTCATGGTATTATAAAGTTTTTCTGCTTCAGTTGATAAAGTGCTTACATAATTAGCAATCGCTGGATTCGATAGATCAGTCGTTGTTGACACGAGTTGCTCTTTCCAGTTTGCTTTCATTGTTTGGAATTCTTCTGTTGGCTCTTCCACTTGTAGGCTGTTGACTTCTCCGCTACGCATAGAATAGATCGTTAATTTGCTTTCATTTCCAAATAAACGAATCCCTGAATACCCTGACCAATCCCCATTGATCGTTGTCCCATCAGGATAAACGACTTCTTGGGCTTCATAGAGTAAACGATCATTCAAATATGCTCGGATCGAGGTTCCTTCATATCTAAGCAGCAACTTATAGATCTGTCCAGAAATCAGTGTCGGACCTTTGATCGATGTCACCCATTTCCCACCAGGCTGTCCCAACTGCCATTCACCCTCACGCATATAGGCGAAAGATTGCCAGTTCGATGTTGCTTGGTGATCGCCACGAAAGACTAGGCCAAAATTGGTTTGTCCTTCATATAAAAATGTGTATTCTAAATCGCCTGAATTGCGAACACCAGCATCTAATAACAGCGAGACGGACTCAAATTGTTGATTGATTTTCTGATTTGCGATCTGCAATCCATTCCCATTGGCATGTTTCTCTGCTTTGCCAACGATATCTTGCCAATTGCCTAATTGCTGTGAAAAATTTGATTCATAGCTTGCTGATTTCACATTTTTTTGTACTTCAGTTTGTATTCCTTCTGCACTTACTTGTTGATTGTTCCCCAACCCGATACCAATTAATAAACTACACCCTAATGTAACTGCTAATTTAGCTGACCAACTCTTCATTTTTCTCTCCTTTTTGGTTATTAAGTATACTTTTGAAGCAAAAAAGATCTGCAAGAAAGGAGCATTCTTATTACGAACGATTCTTTCTTGCAGATCTGATTACGACCTTACGAGTACTTCATTCATTTTTTACAGATCGTTTAAGCTAAAATTCCAGCTGCGCTTAATGCAATCGAAAGAATCAAAATGATCCAGATCACACGTGTAGAGTTCAATTTCTTCTGCCCTAACATCCAGTAAGTCAATAAGACTAATAAAACTGGTACTAATGAAGGTAAGATGGCATCTAGTGTATCTTGAACAACCAACTCTACGCCGTTTTGTTTGTAAACGAAAGGAACCGTTGCTTTGATGACAGAAGGAATCAACGCACCAATAACAGTGATCCCTAAAACAGTTGCGGCATTCGTGAATGCAGTTAGTTTATTTTTTAATGTCGTAACTAATTTTACTCCTTGTTTATACCCAAGTGGCAATAACGCTGCTCGACCAAAGAGTAAAGCAATATTTGCGATGATCCAAATCACACAGCCAACGACTGATCCGCTTTGAGCCAACGTACCAGCAATCGAACCAAAAATCGTTCCCCAAATGACGTGGAATAATGAATCGCCTACCCCTGCGAGTGAACCCATCAACGCTGTTTTCAACGCCACGATCGTATCTTTTGCTTTGTATCCATCCTCTTCTTCGATCGCCACGTCGATCCCCATGATCAAGTTCCCGAAAATCGCATTCGTATTGAAAAATTGATTGTGGGTATTCATCATATCTTGTAACTGTGATTTGTCGTCGCCATAGAATTTTTTCAAGACAGGTAAGATCCCGTATAGGTACCCTGTACTCATCATACGTTCATAGTTCCAGTTCAATTGGCTTCCTAGGATATAACGCCAACTGATAACATTCAATTCTTTTTTCGTTAACTTTTGATTACTCATCGCCATCAAAACCTCCTTCAAGTGTTCCAGTCGTTGCTACTGTTTGAGCAACTGCTTCTTTTTCGTTATCACGTTTGAATACTAACATTGCGGCAATGACACCGATGATCGAAATACCAAGCATTGGTACTTGTAAATAAGCGGATAAGAAGAAACCTAAAAGCAAATATGGAATATACTGTTTCGCTGGTAAATAATGCAATAGGATAGCTACCCCGACAACTGGTAGTACGCCACCTGCTGTACGTAATCCGTTCATCAACCATTCAGGTGTATTTTCGGTGATCGTTGATACTGCCGCATCACCGACTAATAACATCAACAAGATTGGAATCGCTCGAGAAAGCCCCCATAGGAATGAGCCAGATAATACTAAACGTGGAATGCTATTGATCCGCATATCTTCAATCGCACGATCCACACGATGGAGTAAAAAGACATTACAGAAACGCGCAACGACATCCAGTTGTAGCATTAGTAGCGATACTGGTACTGCCAGACCGATACCGTATTCGGCACCTTTGCCAGAAATCACAGCAAAAACCGTTCCTAAGACAGCACCTGTAAAGAAGTCAGGTACAGAAGCGCCACCAAAAGCCGCGATCCCTAACCGCATCAATTGAAGGGTTCCCCCTACCATCAATCCAGTTTCTAAATCTCCCATGATCATACCGGCGATCATTCCCGCAATTGCTGGTTGTGTCAACGTATTTGAAATAAGTGAATCATTGATTGCAATAAAAGCATAAACTGTAATAAGAATAATTTGATACATGGCTAAATGTTGCATGATTATTTCCTCCTAAATCACTTTCTTAGTTTTTCCATAAAATCGACGACTGGATCATTTGGCACTAATTGAGCAGTCACTTTTACATCTTTGGCGGCGATTGCTTCAAACACTGCCTCTTCTTCTTTCATAACTTTGATGCTTTTCGTGATTTCTCTTGCTCCTTCTTTATGACTCATGTTTCCTACGTTGATTGCTGCTAGCTCGCCCCCCGCTTCTAAGTACCGTAAAACATCTGTCGGGTTTTTAAAAAGTAGAAAAATACGTTGTTTTCCATATTTGCCCGATTGAACGTTTTTTGCTGCTGCAGCGATCGTTAACACGGATAGGCGCATAGATGTAGGCGCTGCCATTCTTAATGAAGATTTTTGCAACGAATCCATTGCTGCCTCATCATTGATCACGATGATCCGTTGTGTATTCAAACTCGTAGACCAAATCCCTGCCACTTGACCATGGATCAAGCGTTCATCGATCCGCACATTGACAATATTCGCTTTGCCTTTAAATTCTTTGTATTGATCCAAGTCTTCCTCTGCCGCTTTTGTTTCTTCCGACTCAGTTGCGATCATCTTATTTTTGACATCAACGATACCGCCGCGTGCCAAGTCGATCAACGCTTCCGAAGTGGCTTGTGGATTAAGCGTCGCTTCCATAACTAAAGGTAACGACATCCCCGCAATGATCGTCACTTCTTCATCCTCTAAATAATGTCTCAGTGCAGTGTTACATGGGGTGCCACCTAATAGATCCGCAATAATCAAGGTCGATCCGTTAAGGGCTTTCATTTTCTCTGTTAATTCAGCTTCAAATTGTAAATTATCGCCATCTGGTCTTAAAGAAAGCGTATGGACATGTTCTTGCACGCCTACGATCATCTCTAAACTGGCTTTGACTCCTTCGGCCATGCTGCCATGACTGACCAATAAGATATTTCTCATCTCTCTTCCCCCTTAAATAAACATCTCAGCTACTTAACATGTTAGCTATTGATTACGTACACTATATCACATATCAACTGAAACGTAAACCTAACATCTTAACATATTATATTTTTTTCTTAGAAAATTTTGTTCGAGAATAAATACGTTGCCACAAACAAGTTAACATGTTATGGTATGATTAATTGGATACCGCTAAAAAAGGAGGTTTTATTTGGTGATTCCTAAATATGAACAAATTAAGCAAGAATTATTAGCAGAAATCAAAAACCATTTATTTGTTCCTGGAGATAAGTTCTACTCAGAAGCAGATATCAAGAAAAAATATTCTGTCAGCTCGATCACCGCCGTAAAAGCATTGAACGAACTAACAACAGCTGGCTATCTCTATCGTGTGCAAGGAAAAGGGACCTTTGTGTCAAAATCAAAAGTCTCTCAATCCGTCAAATTCTCTGATATCGAATTACACTCATTAGATAAAGAAAAGGTGAATGTCGTTTCAATCGAAGAAGCGCAGGAACCTGAAATCTTAGAGGAACTAGGATTACCTAAAAACGGTTCTTATTATCGCATCAAACGAGTACGGTATTTTGATGATATCCCTTTCCTTGTGCATATCACTCATCTGCCAAAACGTTTGGTCAAGGAACCTATCAATAAAGACTTAGCTCATTACTCAAGCATTTATGAAAGGGTGAGAAAAGATTTCGGCATCGATCTCTTCTCGCTTTCTTCTGTCGAAACAAATGAGATCGTCTTTCCCGATGATCCTGAGTTATTGAATCTATTGAAATTGAGCTTTCGCGAACCAGTCGTCAAACAAGTCAAGCATTCTTACCTTGCTGACCGCAGCGTAGCCGAATATATCATTAGCTACAAACACTGGAAATATTTCAAAACAAAAATCGAAGTAGAAGCAGAATAATCAAGGCTAAGCCTTGGTCCTCTTGTTTCCTCTAGACTTAAATAGATAATGGACTATCACTGTTTTTTTAACAACACTAGAAGGAATCAACGAAATCGTTCTTAGAGCTTTTTCGTCGATTCCTTCTTACTCTTTTTATACTATAAAATTCATCTCTTTTAAAAATTATTAGTTATTTATATGGTAAGTTTTATGTTTTTTTCATTTTGCCATTCGCTTTTTCTGATTATTTAGGTTATACTAGTTTAAAGTTAATATGTTAACAAATTAAGAGGAGTGGTATGATGGGACTACAACAAACAAAAGATTCCCTTATTTCCCTAAGTAAGTCTATCGACGACACCTGGCTATCGAATCAAATCGATTGGTGTTGCCAAAAAATCGAACATAATATGACTCGCTACGGACTCGATTTCCCGTCGGCTTGTGCAACAAATGGTATCTATCGGATCAAACCTAACGATGACTGGACGAATGGCTTTTGGACAGGCATGCTGTGGTTAGCTTATGAATGGACGGGCAAGGAAAAATTCCTTGTGCGCGCAATGGAAAACATCCATAGTTTTAAAGATCGTTTAACGACACATCACGTATTAGATCATCACGATATCGGATTCTTATATAGTTTATCTGCTGGCGCAGGGTACCGTTTAACCGACAGCTTATTATGCAAGGAAGAACTACTGCAAGCCGCAGACGTTTTACTGGCACGATTTCAAGAAAAAGGGCAGTTCATTCAAGCTTGGGGTGCCTACGGTGATCCGAAAGAATATCGTTTGATCATTGATTCATTGATCAACTTGCCTTTATTATTCCAAGCTTCTGAAATCTCAGGGAACGATCTTTATCGTGAAACAGCTAAGAAACATTACGAAACAGTATTGCGCACAGTGGTCAGAGAAAACGCAACAACTTTCCACACGTATTATTTTGACCCTTTAACTGGCAACCCTACTCACGGCGCTACACATCAAGGAAATAGCGATAACTCGATTTGGGCTCGTGGACAAAGCTGGGCTGTACTTGGTATCCCTTTAAATGAAAGTTACTTGAAATCTTCGGCTCTTCCTGCGAACTACGAAGCAATCGTCGATGTCTTTTTAACTCATTTGCCAAATGATCTTGTTCCTTATTGGGATTTTGATTTCAATGATGAGCAGCCTTCTGACAAAGACAGTTCCTCTTTAGCGATCACCGCCTGCGGCTTATTGGAAGCCGCAAAAATGGAAGCGTATCCTCACGCGGAAGCACTAGCCAAAGGCATGGTCTATCAATTAGGCGAACACTACACCTCACAGTCAGAACCTGATAATGAAGGCTTATTACTACATGGCGTCTATGCGCATGCAGAAGGAAAAGGAATCGATGAACCAAATCTTTGGGGCGATTATTTCTATTTAGAAGCCTTGATGCGTTTAGCAAAACCTTCGTGGAAAAAATATTGGTAAGGAGAACCCAACATGCAAACTTTTGAAATAAAAGAAGACTTTCTTTTAGATGGTCAGCCAATCAAATTGATCAGTGGCGCGATTCACTATTTCCGTCTCCCCCGCTCACAATGGGAAGATAGCTTGTATAACTTGAAAGCTTTAGGAGCAAACACCGTCGAAACCTACGTTCCTTGGAATATTCATGAGCCAAAAGAAGGACAATTCGACTTCGAAGGAATGAACGATTTTACTGTTTTTGTTGAACTAGCTCAACAACTCGGCTTGATGGTCATTTTACGCCCTTCTGTATATATTTGTGCAGAATGGGAATTTGGTGGCCTACCCGCTTGGTTATTAAAGGAACCCGGAATCCGTTTACGTTCGACTGATGAACGATTCATGGCAAAAGTCAAAAATTACTATGATGTGTTACTACCGAAGATCGTTCCTCTACAAATCACACACGGTGGACCTGTCATCATGTTCCAAATCGAAAATGAATATGGTTCGTACGGAATGGAAAAAGCGTATCTTCGTGAAACGAAAAAACTACTGGAAAATGCAGGGATCAATGTTCCGCTATTTACTTCCGATGGCGCTTGGAACGAAGTATTGGACGCTGGAACTTTGATTGAAGATGATGTGTTCGTCACTGGTAATTTTGGTAGTCATTCAAAGGAGAACAGTGCGGTATTACAAGCATTTTTTGATAAACATGAAAAAAAATGGCCATTGATGTGTATGGAATATTGGGATGGTTGGTTCAACCGTTGGGGTGAGCCGATCATCAAGCGAGAAGCGCAGGATCTAGCTAATGAAGTCAAAGATATGTTGGAAGTCGGTTCATTGAATCTGTATATGTTCCATGGAGGTACCAATTTTGGTTTTAATAATGGCTGTTCCGCTCGTGGAAATACCGATTTGCCACAATTGACTAGCTACGACTACGATGCGTTACTCACTGAAGCTGGTGAGCCTACAGAAAAATATTATGCTGTCCAAAAAGCAATCAAAGAAGTTTGCCCAGACGTTTGGCAATCAGAGCCACGAAAAAAAAGATTAGATTCTCTTGGAAGTTATCCAGTGGATGCAAGTGTTTCATTATTCAAAACAAAAGAACAATTAACAAAACCTGTACCTGCTGCCTATCCTTTAACGATGGAGCAAGTCAGTAATGGGTACGGCTACGTCTTATATTCCTTAGCACTGAAAAACTATCACCATGAAAATAAAGTTCGGATCATCGAAGCAAGTGATCGAGTTTCTGTTTATGTGGACGAAACCTATCAATTGACACAAGACCAAACAACGATCGGTGAAGAGTTCATGATCCAAGGAAAGACAGAAAACGAAGAAATCCAATTAGATGTCTTAGTAGAAAATCATGGAAGAGTCAATTATGGCTCAAAATTGAATAATCCGACCCAAACCAAAGGGATCCGTGGTGGAATCATGCAAGATATCCATTTCCATCAAGGGTATCTTCACTATCCTTTACCACTAACAGCCGACCAACTTCAGTTGATCGACTATCAAGCTGGTAAAAATCCGGCTCATCCTTCGTTTTACCAAGTAACATTTGACGTAAAAGAGCCTGTGGATACGTATATTGATTGTTCCGCCTATGGTAAAGGAGTAGTTTTTGTTAACGGGATCAATCTTGGTCGCTATTGGAACCGCGGACCGATCTATTCGCTTTATTGTCCAAAAGATTTTCTTAATCAAGGAAAAAATGAAGTAGTGATTTTCGAAACAGAAGGCGTTGAGATCCACTCATTGGATTTTCTGGCAGAACCGAAAGTTGAACAAAGCGATAAATAAAGAAAAGCAAAAAAGACGAGGATCATCATCCTAACCATTGGATGATCCTCGTCTTTTTTTACTATCAGTTACTCATGTTCTAATTCAATTTTCTTCGGTTGCTCTTCTTCTGGCACTTGTTCGAATTTACGTAATAAGTAAATCTTACGGATATTCAATACTAGCGTTTTGATTACCGCATACACAGGGATACAAATCAACATTCCCATGATTCCAGCAACACTTCCAGCACCGATCAATACCAAGATGATCGTGAGCGGATGGATGTTCATCGTTTTTCCAAATAGTAACGGTTTGATCACATTCCCATCCAATTGTTGGATCACGAGAATAGACAGTGCCATATAAAGTGCTTGGAATGGTGAAACAAACAAACCGACAATAATGGCTGGTACTGCGCCGATAAAAGGGCCAACATACGGAATGATATTCGTGATCCCGCAAATAACTGCCAACAGCAAACTATAAGGTTGCTTAAAGATCGTCATCGCAATAAAACTCATGACGCCAATGATCACCGCATCAACGATCGTACTGCTGATATAAGCGGACAATGTCTCATTCAACTCTCTCACCGTTTGCCGCAACTCTCCTCGTATTGCTTGTGGAAAGAACGGGGATAACGCATCAATGAATTTATGTCCATCTTTGAACATAAATAACAAAATAAACGGTACGGTAAACAACAAAATGAAAAATTGCATCATAAAGGAAAAGATTCTTGAAACACTACCTGTCAGACTAACTAACAGAATATTGAACAAGTTACTTAACGATAAATTTGCAGAAGCAAACTGTTCTTCCAGATTCAATGAGCGAAATTCTTCTCGTTGCATGATATCAGTCAACCAACGACTGGTTTCATCAGCATATGCAGGGATGCTCCTAGTCAATTGCACCGCTTGATCTGCCAACTGTGGTAAGACGTTCATGATTGTCAAAAAGACGACCACTAATAAAACGATCAACGTCAAGATATAGCCCAACACTCGAGGAACTCGATGTTTTTCTAAAAACAAGACAACTGGATTAAACATGTAATAAAAAAATCCAGCAATAATCAATGGCATGATGATTGCAGATGCCATTCTTAGTATAGGGTGAAACACATTTGGCATACGTAAAATAAAGAAAACGCCAATAATCGTTAAGACTAATTCCACTGTCCAAAACAATAATTTTGACTCTTTGAACCTTGAATACATAGATATCCTCCAAATTTCATTCTTACAGATACTTCTATTTTATCATTTATCCATCGATAAAGCGCTATTTTTCCATTAATTTCTTGTTATTTAAAAAAAGTGATTACTCACTTTGTCAGACTAACCAGATGTAATTTGGTGATATTTTTATAGGTGGATAATTCCTCGATCACTTCTGCATAAGTCAAACCTTTTGGTAAATCGATCGTATAAACATTTTTATAAATACGGTAATCATCAATAAATTTTACATCAAAATTGACATCCTCGATCGTAATGTTTCTTTTCTCAAAGTATTCATTCAAAAAATCCTTTGTTTCTTTTCGATGAATAAATTGGATGACTAATTTTTTTGTTGTTGGTACGTGGATGATTCGTTTCACCACAGTCAACGCAAAGACGATGCCCACAAAACTAATGAGTGCGATCGCATAAAAGCCCATGCCAATCGCGATCCCCAAGCCTGCAATTGCCCAAAGAGACGCTGCAGTCGTTAAGCCGGTCACTGATTGTTTCGTGACAATGATCGTACCTGCTCCTAAAAAGCCGACGCCACTAACAACTTGTGCGATCAGACGTGCTTCATCTGAACGGAGGGTCCCTACTAATTCAGGATACTCTAACGCATTTCTCAACGCACCACTGGCAATTTCAACTTGGATCAACGCAATGATACAAGCACCCATACAAACTAAAATATGTGTACGCATCCCTGCTGGTCGATTTTTATATTGTCGTTCAAAACCAATTGCTCCGCCAAACAGCAATGCAATACTTAATCGTATAATAATTTCTGGTATCGATAAAACCATATCTTCCATAACTATCCCCTCCCCTTATCAAATATAGCACGAGTAAAAAAAACAAACAAAATATAACTATTTGTTTATTGATCAAATAAAAAAACAGCCACTGTGGCGAATCATCTGATTTGTATCAGATGATTCCCAGTGACTGCTGTCTTTTTTTATAATTTGCTTGCTGCTTCTTCGTCAATAATGACTACGACATCTGCATGATTTTGCAAAGCACTTGCCGGCATCTCTGTTGTAACCGGTCCGTTGATCATCCCTTTGATCGCTTCTGCTTTATTTTCTCCATACGCCATCAAGACGATTTTTTTGCTGTTTAAAATTGAACCAATCCCCATAGAAACGGCTTTTGTTGGTACATCTTCTACTTTGTCAAAGAATCGTTTGTTCGCATTGATCGTTGATTCTGTTAAATCGACAACGCTTGTTTTTCCATCAAATGGCGCGCCAGGTTCATTAAACCCGATGTGGCCGTTTTGACCGATTCCTAAGATTTGGATATCGATTGGATGTTCTTCAATGATTCGATCGTATGATTGGCAAGCCTCAACTAAATCAGCTGCTTTTCCATCAGGTACAAACGTTTCTTTGAATGGCTTTTTGTCGAATAATTCAACATTCATAAAATGGCGGTAGCTTTGATCATCTGATCCGCCTAATCCTACATATTCATCCAAGTTAACAGAAGTCATGTTACTGAAATCCATGTCGCTTGAAGTCATTTCTTTATATAAAGTGATTGGCGTGCTTCCTGTTGCTAAACCTAGAACTTTCGCACCATTTTCCATTCCATTTTTAATTATCTCAAAAGCTTTTTTTCCGCCTTCTTCAGCATTTTTCACACGAATGATTTCCATAACGATTACTCCTTTTATTTTGGTATAGCCCAATTATAGCATCTTTATTTCAAAATGACAATATCTGTATAGACCAAATAGAGAAAAAATATTTATTACACGAGTAATTAGCATTATTTCCCTTACTATAAT
>NZ_JAFLWG010000020.1:0-51695 GCF_017316315.1 Enterococcus sp. DIV1298c
CCTGTTGCTAAACCTAGAACTTTCGCACCATTTTCCATTCCATTTTTAATTATCTCAAAAGCTTTTTTTCCGCCTTCTTCAGCATTTTTCACACGAATGATTTCCATAACGATTACTCCTTTTATTTTGGTATAGCCCAATTATAGCATCTTTATTTCAAAATGACAATATCTGTATAGACCAAATAGAGAAAAAATATTTATTACACGAGTAATTAGCATTATTTCCCTTACTATAATAATTACCTGATAATTTGAAAATTAATAGTAGATAAATAAAACTGATCACATAATCTTCTAGTTAAGAGAATGACTCTAGCTGGTCTTGAAATTCTGTTGAAAGAATATGGATCGATGGTTTCTTTTTTATCTGTACAACTAGTTTTTTTTCGATTAAATTTTGACTGATTTGTTTTAGTTTAGGATAAGATATGTTAAGGTGCTTTCTTAATTCTATATCCGTAATATATTCATTTACCTCATTATATAAATGACCTTGAATCAGTACAAATAGTACTTCAACCGTATCTTTGTCTTTCAAATCTAATTTATTAAGGACATTAACTGCATTATCTAATTTAGCTTTTGCTGTCTGTAACTCTTCGATTACTTTTGTTTGTCCATTAATAATCAATTGATACATATTTTGGACAAACAAAGTCAAATCCGCTTTATTTCTCGGATTTGAAACTTCTGCAAATAACTTTCCATAAGTTTTTTTGTCATGTGTGATCGCATTTGAAATTGTGATTCCTGTTAAAAAATCTAATTTTCTAGAAAGATAATTTGAAATTAAAAATCTTCCCATCCGACCATTACCATCGTAGAAAGGATGAATATACTCAAAATAGTAATGTGTAATCACGCATTTTAATAAAAAAGGAATATCTTTCCTGTTCATAAATAAAACGAGATTATTTAAATCTCTTATTATTGTTTCCTCATTAGGATTACCTTGATGAACTCGTTTATCCTCAGATCCTATATAGACTACTTCCTTTCTGAATAACTGACCATCTGGTTGATCCTCTTCTGGAATATCTTTACTAAATAATTCATCGTATATATTTCTTATTTTCACAATATCGTGAATTTCTTCATACCCAGATTCACCCAAGTTCATGTACATATTTACTATTCCTTTAAATCTAACTATTTCATCACTATTTCTTTTCCTAATTGCTGTTCCGATTTCTTTTCTTGTACTTCGCACACCTTCAATATCATTTGTTGACTTTATTTCATCAATAATTTGAGAATTAAAAATATTTCTCTGGATAATTGGGGGAAGCATACTAATATATCTTTCAATTTCTGATGAATTTTTTTGAATTTTTTCTTTCAGGTTTTCATGTTCTAATAATGGTATGTAAAACAACTCATAACTTTCTGTTGTAATCCGCTGCTGCCGATCAAAAGGATGGATATTAAGTCCAGTCTTAAAAGTGGAAAAAAAGTTAAACCTAAGCTGATATTCTTCCTCAAACTTATTTCTATTTTCATAAAAAGTAATTTTTAATGGTTTATAGCTCATTTTTATCACTTCTCCCTCAATCTATTTTAATAAAAATAGCATTTATTAAAATAGATTGCAATATTGGTTTAGTAATCTACATATAAATTCATAATTATGCTAAAAAAAAATACCAACTAAACAAAGGGTTGGTCCTCTACTTTAGTTGGTATTCTAGATTTATTATACCGATCTTATTCTATCTCTATCTTCTTTTATTAGGATAGACAACTGCTTGAAAGCAAAAAGCACACAACTGAAAAACCAATCCTGTAACAGTTACTCCTGTCCAACCATAATGTTGCCACATCACTGAACCTAATAAAGAACCTGTCGCTCCGCCAATAAAATACATAAACATAAAAATCGTGTTGTTTCGATTGCTCGTTGCTTCCCCAAGTCCTTGCACTCTACTTTGATTCGCTACTTGTCCAAACTGATTGCCGACATCTAACAATATGATTGCAACTAATAAAACAGCGATATAATCACCAGCAATGAATAGGGCAAGAAAACTGATCGTCTGCATCACTAAGCCCATTCCAACGATTCTTCTTTCAGAGTATGAATCTGCCAATCGACCGACGATTGGTGCAGCTACCGCACCAGATAAGCCAAAAATCGCCAAGATTCCTGCTTCAAAGGTTCCCCAACCATAAGCTGGACTACTGATATAAAAAATCAAGGTCGACCAAAAAAGCGAAAACGTACCAAACATAAAAAAGCCATTGATCGCTGCTTCACGTAACAATCGTTGATGTTTGACAAGCTTCGGTAAGCTTTTTAACGATTCAAGATAAGACACTGTTGATTCTTTTTCTAACGTCCCTTGTGTTCTCGGCAGTTTTAAATAGAGTAAAAAAGTCAACGCTGCGACTAGGAAAAGCGCAAACAGATAAACACTACGCCATGAGAACCAACTAGCAAGTAATCCCGAGACTGTTCGAGAAAGCAAGATTCCCATCAGTAAACCACTCAGTAAGACGCCCATCGTTTTTCCTCGTGCAGCTGGTCCAGCAAGTACCGCTCCATAAGGAATAATGATTTGCGGTACGATCGACAATAGCCCGATCAAGAAAGATGCAACCGCAAATAAAGCAAAGTTTGGTGCAAAGAAAGCGGCTAACAAAGATAGCGCAGATAACCCTGCCATACGAATGATCAATTTAGGTCGATCCACGACATCTCCCAGTGGAACTAAAAATAATAAACCTAAAGCATAGCCAAGTTGAGTCAGCATGGTCAATAAACCGACAGCACTCGTACTGACTGACAAATTCGCCGCTACTTTAGTGCCAATCGGTTGGATGTAGTACATATTGGCAACGACTACCCCACAGGTGATCGCTAATAATAAAATCAATGATTTCGAAAGCGGTGTTTGCTTATTTGTTTCCATCAGATTCCCCCATTTCCTTTCTTAGTTTACAACTTCTAAGAATAATTGAAAACAGGAAGGCTTAAATAAAATAGTATAAGTTATTTAACAGCGTGTTTTCTACGATCTCGATAGATAATAATCACTAAAACAGTTAAAACTAACACACTAGCTACCAACAGAATCGCTTTTATATGTTTCCCATGAAACAATGCTTCTCCGCCACACGCGTATAAAAGTGAGGATGGTACGACACCAATAAGGATCGACAAGACTAACTCACGAATCGAAAGATTTAAAGATGTGGCGGCAAAATTAACCACGGAAGATGGGATCACCGGCACCATATAACCGATCATCACACCTATTTTTGGATGTTTCATCCGTCTGATTGCTTTGACCCAACGATTCTCTTTTTTGCTATGGTCCACAAAAGATACATGTTGCATCAAGGCGATTGATAGTATATTTCCAAGTGCATTGCCTGATACGTTGATCGCTGTTCCTAGCAATGGTCCATAACTTAAACCGACGAGTACGCCAATCACAGAAGTTGGAATACCGGGAACCGCGCACATCAAACTGATCAGCACAACCAAAATGATTGCTGCTGTAACCCCATGAGAACGGATCTCCGTCATCCACTCTTTCCGACTTGCTTGTGGATCGAGCAATAAATGGATATCTGTTCGATATTGTAAATAAAGATGATAACCAACAAACAGAATCAACAGTAAACCTATCCCAATCAATGTATAGCGAATATGTTGCTTTTTCATAACGACTTCTCCTTCTACTTAGTCATACTCATTGTTAGTTTATCATTATATAAAAAAAGTGTTAACCTCTTGAGGTTAACACCTTTATAATAAAATTATTTAAGCATTTCAGAATAAATCCTTCCACGCCCAACGTTCCAACACGTTGTTTCTACATATTTTATGTTATCGCTATACATATGTATTGTCAAGAGAAAATCACTCGATTTTGTATGAATTAAGCAACATCCTTAATAAACGGAAAAAATAATAGATATCATTATCCTTAGGTAAATAATCAAATCGATCGATACTTCTGATAGTTAAATTTAATAATTCTTTATGACGAAATTTTCTAGTCCCTATACCTTTAACAAAAAAATCATGTGCATAAAGAACTGCTACAATATCATGAACTTTTACACATCTATAAAAAGCTTCGCCTATCTTGGCTTTTTTACAATAATCACTAATAATCCTATTTGGATGTTCTAATTCATTTCTACTTAAATAAAATAGTAATGGATTATTGTGAGCACAACTATTTCTAATTCTTTTTACAGCGTGTATGATTCCACTCATGCGTCGGATTTCAAATTCAGTTATAGAATATTTTTTAAAATAAAATTCAAATAATCTAGTAAATTCACCAAAACTCATTACCTCTACAAGAACCCAAATTGAAAGGGAATCTTTATGTGCTTCGTATAATTTCCTTTGATAATGACTTTTCTCTTTAATTTTATGTAAAATTTTTTCTCTGTTCATCTCGTAAGAAGTTGTTAAAGTAGAGTGAAAAAATTTATTAACTATCTTATACCCATCTTCATTTAGATTTTCAGTGATATGTGTTATTAGGAAAGTTTTCATCGCATGCTCAATATCTAAAGTTGCTGTTAAAAGTATATATCTTAATTGCATATCCACACTCGCTAAATCTGTTAGATAGCTAAATTCTAAATTTACATATTTGCCATCTGCATCTCTTTTAAAATTTCGCCTATACACAGTCAATTTATAATAGTAATTTAAGTTGCTTAGAATTTTCTTAGCCTCACTCTTATTCATTATATTAAATCCTATCCCCTTTAAAACTAACTCATCTATAAGGTCCTCAAAAGATGCTTTAGGATGTCTTAGTATTGCTTCATTCTTTCCCTTCTCTTCTAATGCTTCTTTAACAGTAAATAATTTTTGTTTGACTTTATCATCCATCATTGATTTCCTTTCTCCATGAAAATAGATGTAGTTATAGATAAATTTTTCACTGAGTACTTAAAAGAAGTATATCATTATAGATCAACTATTAAAAATAAATCTAGAGTATCTACTTAACTTTCAAAAAAATTTGCTATTTTGAAATTATATCAACTTTTCCTAAATACGTATCCTACTGAAAAATAAATAAATTCAAAAGATAATAATATTCATGGATTTGGTCATACTCATTGTAGTCTGTTATTTGCAGCTGCTTTATCTTTAAAAGAGGGACAAGAACTTCTTCGCCATTCAGATATTCATACAACAATGAATATTTACACCCATGCAATCAAAAAACAAAAAACAATCCGCCGATAAATTCGCACAATAGATTAAGTTTCTAGAAGTATGGTCAAAAAAATAAAAAACACCGAAATCCTCTCATATCAAGGATTCCGGTGCATAATAATTAATGAAAATTATTTAACTGTTACAGAAGCGCCAACTTCTTCAAGTTTAGCTTTTAATTCTTCAGCTTCTTCTTTAGAAACGCCTTCTTTAACTGGTGCAGGAGCGCCGTCAACTACTGCTTTAGCTTCTTTCAAGCCTAAGCCAGTTGCTTCACGAACTGCTTTGATAACTTTAACTTTTTGGTCTCCAGCTGCAGTTAATTCTACAGTGAATTCAGTTTGTTCTTCAGCAGCAGCACCGCCACCAGCAGCAACTGCAGCTACAGGAGCAGCAGCAGATACGCCAAATTCTTCTTCAATAGCTTTAACTAGGTCGTTAAGTTCTAGGATAGTTGCTTCTTTTAACTCAGCAACGATGTTTTCAATGTTCAATGCCATTTTTGTTTCCTCCATTTTAAATGTTCTTTTTTTATTTATTGATCATGCTATGCGGCGATTAAGCTGCATCTCCATCTTCTTTTTCTGCGACTGCGTTGATAGCGTAAGCCACGTTGCGGACTGGCGCTTGTAGTACAGATAGCAACATAGATAGAAGTCCTTCGCGGTTTGGCAATTTTGCCAATGCCGTGATTTCTTCCAATGAAGATACTTTACCTTCGATGATACCGCCTTTGATTTCTAATGCTTTTGCTTCTTTAGCAAATTCGTCCATGATTTTCGCTGGTGCTACTACGTCTTCGTTACTGAATGCAACGGCTGTAGGTCCAGTGAAAACTTCGTCCATGCCATCTAGGCCTGCTTTTTTAGCTGCACGTGAAAGGATAGAGTTTTTGATAACTTTCATTTCAACGTTCGCTTCACGAAGTTGTTTACGTAAGCGTGTTACTTCATCAACAGTTAATCCACGGTAGTCAACTACGACTACAGAAGCTGCTTCTGTAAATTTTGCACTTACTTCATCAACGATTGCTGCTTTTTTTGCGATAATTGCTTCACTCATTTTTGAGTTTCACCTCCTGAATTTTGATGGAAGAGTTTCTTACGATTGAATCATTTGTGCCTCATCTAATCACTACGTTCTTAGTGATTCAGCTCGCTTGCCTCGAAAGGACACTCCTTTCGCTCCACTCAACGAGTATTGTTCATCATCTAATCACTTCGTTCTTAGTGATTCACAACAAAAAACTCTATGCCACCGTAGACATAGAGGGACTATTGAATATATTCAATAAACGTCCTCGGTAGGAAATTAAGGCTAAGCCACCTACTGTCTTCGGTACAAGTTAATTATTAACCTCAACTAGCTTAGCACGCTAAGCTAGTTGAGTCAAGAATTATTTTTCAGTTGGATCAATCAACGTCCTAATCGATGGATTAGAAAGAAGCTTGGTCTACATGGATACCAGGTCCAAATGTTGTTGTTACAGTAATGTTTTTCATGTATTGACCTTTAGCTGCTGATGGTTTAGCTTTCACTAATACATCATGGATCGCAGCAAAGTTTTCAACTAATTTTTCGTTGTCGAAAGAAACTTTACCGATTGGTACATGGATGTTTCCAGCTTTGTCAACGCGGTAAGTTACTTTACCAGCTTTTACTTCGTTTACAGCTTTTGTTACGTCCATTGTTACAGTACCAGTTTTAGGGTTTGGCATTAAGCCTTTAGGTCCTAATACACGTCCTAGACGACCTACAGTAGCCATCATATCAGGTGTTGCAACAACTACGTCAAAGTCAAACCATCCATTTTGGATTTTTTGAACCATGTCGTCGTCACCAACGAAGTCTGCACCAGCTGCTTCAGCTTCTTTTGCTTTGTCTCCTTTAGCAAATACTAAAACAGTTTGTGTTTTACCAGTTCCGTTTGGTAATACAACAGCTCCACGGATTTGTTGGTCTGCTTTTTTAGGGTCTACGTTTAGACGGTATGCAACTTCAACTGTTGCATCAAATTTAGCAATGTTTGTTTCTTTTGCTAATGCTACTGCTTCAGCAACAGAATAAACTTTACTTGAATCAACTTTTTTCAATGCTTCTTGCATTTTTTTGCTCTTTTTAGCCATTTTGGTTCCTCCTTGATTGTGGTTATAACGGTTGTACCTCCCACGTGTTCCGTATCTTTCAATACAGAGCCAACTGAGAAGCTACTTTCTTAGGGTGCAGAAGATTATTCTACAGTGATCCCCATGCTTCGTGCAGTTCCTTCAACCATGCGCATTGCTGCTTCAACGTTAGCTGCGTTTAGGTCTTCCATTTTTAATTCAGCGATTTCTTTTACTTGATCGCTAGAAACTTTAGCAACTTTAGTTTTGTTTGGTTCGCCTGAACCTTTTTCGATTTTCGCTGCTTTTTTCAATAATACTGCAGCTGGTGGTGTTTTTGTAACGAATGTGAATGAACGATCTTCGTATACAGAAATCACAACTGGAATGATCAAACCTGCTTGATCAGCTGTACGAGCATTGAATTCTTTTGTGAATCCCATGATGTTGATACCCGCTTGACCTAGCGCAGGACCTACTGGGGGAGCTGGAGTTGCTTTACCTGCAGGGATTTGCAATTTAACGATTTTTTCTACTTTCTTTGCCACGAGACATACCTCCTTAAGTCCGTGATGTGGTTAATTGGAGATGCATATTTCTCCTCCCACGTACTGTCAGTTGATCCTAAAATCAATCGACATATCATGTACATAACGAATGCACACTGATACAGTATAGCAAATTTTTCTTTTTTTTCAACATTTTTTTCTAATTATTTTCAGCTTCCTCCAAATAAAAGCTAAATTTCTCGTTAAAACATGTATAAAAGTCTTTATAAATCGCTTATTTATGCTAAACTTACGCCTGTATGAAGCGAATATATACGAAAATAACCAAGTCTTCTATTCTAATGAGGTGAAATAATGAAAGAATTAAAGTACAGAAGTGTATTTGATATTATCGGCCCTGTAATGATTGGGCCAAGCAGCTCGCATACCGCTGGGGCTGCAAGGATCGGAAAGATCGTTCGAAGTATTTTTGGTGAGCAACCAGATTCTGTTGACATCTACCTTTATGAGTCTTTTGCAAAAACGTATCGTGGACATGGCACCGATATTGCCTTGGTCGGCGGGTTGTTAGGTATGGAACCAGATGATTCTCGTTTAGCTGACTCTTTGAAATTAGCACATGAAGCTGGCATGGAAGTTTTGTTTGTGCCGAAAAATGAGAAAGCGGATCATCCCAATTCGGTCAAAATGTTGCTAAAAAAAGGGAATCGAAAATTGTCTGTGACAGGTATCTCCATTGGCGGAGGCAATATCCAGATCTCTGAATTGAATGGTTTCAAGATTTCATTAAGCATGGGAACGCCAACTTTGATCATCGTTCACCAAGATGTTCCTGGAATGATCGCTAAAGTGACGAATATTCTTTCAGAAACCAACACCAACATTGGAACAATGACGGTTACCCGTGAATCAAAAGGGGAAAATGCCATCATGATCATTGAAGTAGATGATCGCCAAGTAGAAGACACAGTAAAAAAACTGAAGCAATTGCCAAATATTGACAGTGTCAATTATTTCGAGTAAAGGAGCAGACGAGGTATGTTTTTATCAATTGAAGAATTAGTCCAACAAGCACAACACTACCCTAGCGTTGCTGAATTGATGATTGCGATCGAAATGGAGATGAATGGCCGTTCTCGTGAACAGATCATTTCCATCATGGAAAAAAATCTAGCGGTAATGGAACAGTCGATTGCAGAAGGCAATGAAGGAGTGACCTCCGTTACAGGGATCACGGGTGGTGACGCAAAGAAAATGGACGACTACCTTTCTCATGATGATTTTCTGAGCGGCGAAACGATTTTGACAGCCGTCCGTAATGCGATTGCGGTGAATGAAGTCAACGCAAAAATGGGGTTGATCTGTGCAACCCCTACTGCCGGTAGTGCTGGGGTCGTTCCTGGTGTCTTGATGGCCGTACGTGATCGTTTGCAATTAACACACGAACAGCAACTCGACTTTTTGTTTACAGCTGGTGCTTTTGGCTTAGTCATCGCAAACAATGCGTCGATCAGTGGAGCTGAAGGCGGTTGTCAAGCAGAAGTCGGTTCTGCGAGTGCGATGGCTTCCGCTGCCTTAGTTTGTGCGAAAAACGGTACGCCTCATCAAGCGGCTCAAGCGGTGGCGATCACATTGAAAAATATGATGGGCTTGATCTGTGATCCTGTTGCCGGGCTTGTAGAAGTGCCTTGCGTGAAACGAAATGCTTTAGGTTCGTCACAAGCTTTCATTTCAGCTGATATGGCTTTAGCTGGCATCGAAAGCGTGATCCCACCTGATGAAGTGGTGGCTGCCATGTATCAAGTGGGTCGACAAATGCCTTCTATTTTTAAAGAAACCGCAGAAGGTGGACTGGCAGTGACCCCTACAGCGAAACGATTAACGAAAGAAATCTTAGAAAGACAAGTATAGTCATCCTTTTTCTGCAAGTTGGAACAAAGACTGCACAACAAGTTTTTTATCTCCTAAAGACATGCCGAATAACCATGGGAGCAGATTTGCTTTTCCCATGGTCATTCGGTTTCTTTTTACATTCTCTGCTTTGCTTCAAAAACAAATTGCTCCATCTGTTCATAAAGGTTTGCTTTGATTTTTTTTAAGTCGTGATGGACCAATTGATGATCACGTACGAGCTGTTTCCCATCCACCCATACATGTGCCACGTTGGAAGCATTCGCTGAGTAAACTAACGCAGAATAAGGATCAAAAATCGGAAACATGTTCACAGACTGTGTTTCAACGATAATAAAATCGGCTTTATTCCCTACGGCAAGCTGGCCAGTTTCTTTAAAGTCCAGCAATTCTGCCCCTCCTCTTGTTGCTAAGCGGACGATTTCCTTCGCTGGAAAAAGTGCGCGATCTTTTTCAAAGGTTTTATGGAAATTAGCAAATAGCTTCATTTGCGTAAAGAGATCTAACGTATTGCCACTACTTGGGCCGTCTGTACCTAAACCGACAGTCAAGCCAGCAGAAAGCATTTCTTTTACTGGCGCTACCCCTTTAGCCGACTTTGTATTCGCGCCGATGCAATGGGCAATACCGACTTTCTCTCCTGCTGCAGCAACTAAAGCAATATCTGCTTCTGTCATATGGATACAGTGTGCCATGATCAATGGTCGTTCCATAAAACCCAGTTCTTTCAATAGCTCAAAAGGCGTTTGTTGATAACGTTCCGCCAATTCTTTCATTTCGTAATCCATTTCTGCGACATGTAGAGTGATCGGCACATCGAATCGTTTACTCAATTCAACTGTCTGTTTCAATCCTTCATACGTATTGGTATTTGGCGCATGTGGCGCAAGAGCTGGCGTGATCAACGGATGCCCTTGCCATTTCGGCAGGAACGTTTCACTGTAGGTCAACCCGCCAGATGGCTCTGGATTATCACAGACAGGCATATCAATGATCGTTTCGCCAAGGACCGCACGAATCTTAAATTGATCACACACTTGCGCGACTTGATCTTCAAAATAGTACATATCACAAAAACCAGTCACACCACTAAGTAACATTTCACTGATTGCATAAGCGGTGCTTGCTGCCACTAGCTCTGGTGTCATGTAAGCTTCTAATGGAAACAAGAAACGGCGCAACCGATCTGGGACATCATCACCTAAAGATCGAAAAGGAATCATGCCAGCATGCGTATGTGTATTCACGAACCCTGGCAATAAGATACCACCCTCTCCATCAATTACTTCTTCCGCAGAGGCGATCCCTTCTTGCCATATGCCCAACTCAAGTACACGGTTTTCTTCTATTAACAGATAACCATTTTTATATTCAGTCAGTTGATCATCCATTGTTAGGATATGAACATTTTTTATCAAGGTTCTCATAATAGAACCCCATCTTCTGGGAAAATCAATGGATAAAATTCTTGTGTTTTCGTATTCATCATCCCTTTATCAGTCATTTTGATTGCAGGTGAAACTGGCAATGATAATGTGGAAAACGACATGATCTCATTCATATTTTTGTAGCCTAGATTTTGCATTTCTCTACGCACAGATTTCAAATCTTGTCCTAACTCTTCAATCGGCGCTTGCGAAACGATACCGCCGATCGGCAGAGGGCAGGTCGCTGCTAATTCCCCATCATTGACTACCACATAGCCCCCTTGTAATTCCAACAATTTTTGCTGCGCCAACAGAATATTTTGGGCGTTATTCCCCATCACCATCACGTTATGATGATCATGCGCCCAAGTTGTCGCAATACTCCCTGGTTTTGAAATAGGTTCTTCCATCAAAGCATAAGCAACGTTGCCATTTTTCCCATAGCGTTCCATGACGATCAACAAGGCGCAGTCCGAATTTTCCCAATCGAGATACCCCTCTTTGACCGGAATTTCCTTCGTGATTCGTTCCGTAAATGTTCCAATCTCATGTTTCCGAATGACATTACAACGGACACTTGGCAACTCTGTTTTGACCGCTAAGCGGAGATCGTCTAACGAAAGTTGTTTACAATGAACTGTTTGACTATATGAATCAGGAAACTGTTCAATTTTTTCTGGATAACGGATCGTGTCACCTTTCTGGTAGACTTCTTTTCCCGATTTAAAGACCGCAGAAATAGAGAATGACGTTAAATCATCTAACAGAATAAAATCAGCCAATCGACCCGGACCGATCAATCCACGATCATTCAACCCCATTCTGCGAGCTGGCGTAAAAGTTGTCATATAGATTGCTTGCTCAATCGGTAGGCCTGCCTCCACTGCTTTTTTCAGATTTTCATTTAAATGCCCAGTCAGCAGATCGTCCGCCATCACATCATCTGTGATGATACACGCATAGTCATAGTACTCATTTTCTGTGATCACCGCCATGTTTTCTGGTGTGATCGATTTGTTTTGAAATTGGATGAACATGCCGTTCTCAATTTTTTCTGCTAAAGACTCTGGAAACTGATGCGTATGATCGGAAGAAATCCCACTATACATAAACGCGGCCAATTCTTCTTCGTAAATTTTAGGGCAATGGCCTTCCAATGGCATCGTTGGTCGTTTTTCCTTACATAGATCAATGATTTGGCGGATCAATGATGTTGGTTCATGTGCAATACCATGGAAGTTCATTGCTTCTCCTAAACAGATCACTTTTGGATTGTCTAATAGTTTTTCTGTTTCAGCTAACCCGATGATTCCTCCAGTTGTTTCTAGTTCCGGTGTGGTGGAAGGAACAGATGACGGAATCGCATGGAAAATATCAAGCTCCGTTTCGGCATTCATGAATTCAGTCAGGCCCTCAAGCCCAAAAACATTTGCCATCTCATGCGCATCCGCAATCACCGTCGTCACGCCAAACGGCAAAACGGCTTTTGAAAAAATACTTGGCGTAGTCATCGAACTTTCAATGTGCATATGGCTGTCGATCAAACCAGGAATCATATATTTGCCTCGTCCATCTATTTCTTGAAGAATCTCCAAGTGACGAATATCCTTTGCTGTAACGTAATAAAACTTTTCACCACTGACAGTGACATGTTTCTTTTCAAAACATTGTTTGGCTGTGTTGAATACTTGAGCATCTCTAATCAGTAAGTCAATCTTCACCTTTGTCTTCCTCTCTTTTATTCCCGTTAGACAAGAATAGGGGGTTGTGCGCTTTCGTCACAACCACCCCAATGTGTATTTTTTCAATGATTTCCGTTGTTAGGAAACTGTTTATTGGTTGATCAAACGATTCCAGCGATCGATCCAATCAGTCATTTGACTATTAACGAAATCAAAGTCGATATTTTTTGCACGATCAGCAACTGCGCCATAAGTCATATTGCCAGCTTCTTCTTCACTTAATTCGACTTTATCATTTGTCGGTGCTTCATTTAATGAAAGTGCTTTTGTTTTTTGTGATTCTTCACTAATTCTGTAGTTGATGAATGAGTATGCTAGTTCTTTATTCGCTGCTTCTTTTGGAATGTTGATCGTATTGTAGTTTGCGTATGTGCCACTTTCAGGAACAACGTATTCGATCGTATCGGAGTCTCCTTTGACAATATCATAAGCAAAATCCATGACGATTGCAGCTTCGATTTCTCCTGCTTGGAACATGTTTGCTAAGTCAGAAGATCGTGCATAGGTCTTAACGATGTTTGGTTTCAATTCTTCTAAAGCTTCAAATGCTGCTTCACCATTGTCATCTTCGATCGCTACACCTGCATGATCACTTGCAATGTACATCATCAATGGGCCAGCAGTTGTTGTAATTTCAGGAATCGAGATTTTTCCTTCTAATGCAGCATCCCAAAGGTCTGACCAGCTAGTAATTTCTTTACCGACTTTTTCTCTGTCGTAAACGATACCCACACTGTTGACTGCAATCGGCACACCCGCACCACTATCAAAAACTTCCTTCGCACCTTCAGTCAAATCTGCTAAATTCGGGATTTTTGATTCATCTAGTTTTTCAAATAATTCTTGAGAAGCACCATCCGCTGAATTTGCTTGTGCTAACTCAATCACATCAATTCCTCTAGGATTGCTGATTAGTTTGTTGAAGCGATCGCCACTGTTCCCTAGATCCATCGTGATTTTCGCATCAAATTCTTTTTCAAAAGGATCCATGACATCGCTTTTCACGATATCTTCGCTCAATCCAAATGTCGATACAACTAAATCTTTTGACTCTTTTGCTTCTGAAGAATTGGTTTCAGATCCTCCTCCGCAAGCTGTTAATACAAACATACTTGCTAAAACTACTGAACTTACTAGAAAGCCTCTTTTCACTTCTTTTTCCCCTTTTCTTTACTTATTTATCTTCCAAAAGAACGATTTTATCTTTTGGGAAATGCAGGTCGATTTGATCTCCTGCTTGGTAAATTTGTTTATCCGTACCGTTTACTAAGAATTTGCCTAAATCTGTCGCTACTTCATACTGGTAACTTTTCCCTAGAAATGTTCTGACTTTCACTTCACCTTTTACAAGATTATGTGTCGCATCAGAAGCAATTTCGATATCTTCGGGACGGATCGTCGCTACCAATCGCTCCGCTACTGGTTGTTCATAAGGTGTTTCAATGACATTTCCGGCAGCTTGATAGCGAATACTTTCGATCTGCTCAACTGGAAAGAAATTTTCAAAGCCGATAAAATGTGCAACAAAGCGTGTTTTGGGATGTCGATAGATCGTTTCAGGTGTATCATATTGCTCGATTACGCCATTATTCATGACCGCTACTTTATCAGAAATAGAGAAACACTCTTCTTGATCGTGGGTCACAAAAACTGTGGTAATACCAAGTTGCTGTTGGATACGTTTGATCTCGATCCGCATTTGGACACGTAGTTTCGCATCTAAATTACTTAATGGTTCGTCTAACAATAGTAACTTAGGTTCAATAACCAATGCTCGGGCTAAGGCCACTCGTTGGCGTTGTCCACCTGAGAGTTGTTTCGGGTAACGATCACCTAACTGTTCTAAGCCACAGATCGCTAACATATCTGCTACTTTCTTCGCAATATCTGCTTTGTTTTCTTTACGCAATTTCAAACCGAAAGCGACATTTTCAGCAATTGTTAAATGAGGAAACAACGCATAGCTTTGAAATACCATACCAAAATTGCGTTTATGCACAGGAACTTTCACTAGTTCTTGATCTTCCAAAACAAAAGAGCCATCATTTGGTGAAATCAAGCCGGCAATCACACGTAGCGTCGTTGTTTTCCCGCAACCACTAGGACCTAATAAAGATACTAGCTCTCCTTTTTCCATTGAAATCGATAAATCTTCTAATATATTTTGTTTTCCGTCATAACTCACACGGATGTTGTTCAAATTTACAAAACTCACGGTTCTCCCCCTCATAATTTCCAGTCATTCTCAAGTATTCTTCGATTCCTTCACATTTAAGCGATCGAAGCTAAACCTAACGTTTTCTCAATAATAAACATCAAGAAAACTGTTAATACCATGATCATCACTGAAATCGCCGACACAGTCGGATCATACGTATATTCAATGTAGCTCAATAATGAAGTCGGCAACATCGTTACTCCAGGTCCAGATAAAAACATCGAAACTGGTACATTATTGAATGAGTTTACAAAAGCCAACATAAATGCAGCAAATATTCCAGAGGAAACATTTGGTAAAACGACTTGCATAAATGCGCGTGTTTTGGTGCATCCTAGTGTCCACGCAACTTCTTCAATCGAAAAATCTAACTGCTCCATACTTGAACCGACCACCCGAATGATATACGGTAAGCTGATCAAAAAATGGCCAATCAATAAAGCTTGGATCACCGGTAGATTAAACTTGATCACGATGTATTGGAACAAGGAGTAACCGACGACTATTCCCGGAATCATCGTTGGTGATAAAAAGAAATTTTTAAATAATTGTTTGCTTTTCATGTGGTAACGAGAAAGGGCATAAGAAGTTGGCACACCGACTAGTAAAGCTAACAAAGTCGCACCTACCCCAATACTTAAACTCAATTTAAAGCTGTTCATGAATGTTTCAGAACTTAGTGCTTTTGTGTACCATTCTAATGAAAATCCATCAATAGGAAATTGTATCGTTGATGATTGACCGAAAGAAGTCACAACAATAATCACTAATGGTAAAAATAAAAACGCAAAAACTAATACTGCGATGATCGTCATCCCTTTTTGCTTACGCATGATTCATTTCCCTCCGATCCAAACGTGCAGCAATCATATTCAAGCCTTTATTCACAATCAAGGTAGTCACGATCATGATCAATGCAATGACACTGGCTGAAGTCCAATCACCTAAAGTCGATGCTTTCTGGTATAAGAAAGTCGCCATCATCATATTTTGGTTTCCACCTAAAAGTTGCGGTGTCGTGTAAGCAGTCAATGTTCCTGTGAACACTAAAATACTGCCAACGATCACGCCAGGGATACAAAGTGGCATCACGATTTTGTAGAACGTTTTAAACGGACTTGCCCCTAATGTTTCAGCAGCCTCAAGTGTTTCTTTCTCAATATTTTCCATCACACCTACAAGTGTCATGACCATGGTAGGTAAGAATAAATAAACAGAACCGATAATAATTGCAAACTCTGTGTATAGTAAGGCGATGGGTTGTTCGATCAGTCCGATTCGCATCAAGAAATTATTGATCACTCCTGATCTTCCAAGAATATTGATCCAGGCAAAACTGCGGATAACTGAATTCGTCAATAATGGAAACATCGTCATCGCCATCAATAGGCTTTTCCACTTTTTCCCCACACCTGCAATAAAATAGGCAGTTGGAATTCCTAAAACGGCAGAAATCAACGTCACGATCGCCGAAACGCGAATCGTTCGAAGAAAGATCCTCAAATTGAAATCATCTGTCAGAAAACTAGTATAAGCACTCAGACTAGCTCCTGCTTCAGTAAAAATGGTTGGCCATATAATATTGACCAGTGGCAAAATCATAAAAAATAATAGTAAGATCGTTCCAGGTGCAATGATCAAATACGGAACATTCTTCTTCATTTCTCTCCCCCTCATTCGTGTTCTGTCTCATTATAAGAAAAAATACGAACATTTTCAAGAAAACTTTGTAATTTATTCAGAAAAAACACTAGTTATATGAAATAAATCCTGAAAATCCTGTATTTATCCGTTTTATACAGGTACACTTTTGAGAGTTTTATTGGATTTTTGTAATCTAACTCTATTTATTAAACGATTATTTATCAAATATGCGATTTAACTATCAAAAGTGTTGAGAAATACATCGCAATCGAAACTAAAAAATAAGCAAATGAAAAAGCAAAAAGAGCAATTAACGAACATTCATTTAAAAACGTTCGTTAATTGCTCTTTTTATCGCGATCAGATATTCCATAAAAACTGGCTAACTTCTCGATCCACTTCTTCATTTTCATGAAGCATACTATGTGAAGCCCCTTCGCCTTCTTCGACCTTTTCCGTTACAGGATTTCCATGCTGTTTCAATAAAGCATTAACCGCTAATGCACTATTTAACGGAACCGTTCCGTCACTTAGGTCCGTTTCACTCAACTGCCCTGCAAGCAATAAAAATTGTGTATCACTAGGGAGATTTCCTATCAATGATTGATAGTCTTGATACCGCGAAGACACTACAGCCGGTCCATTTTCGAGTAGCTCCGCCAACCCCTGACCGCTATCATCCACGAAATCATTGAAGGGCGCACCTAACGCTACAAACTTTTGGACTTGCGGTAAAGCTTGCTCTTGTCCATAAGTGACCAGATAGCGCAGTCCACTGACACCGCCCATAGAATGTCCAACAATGTTGACTTTGTCGATTTGGTAAGTTGTCTGCAAATAAACCAGACAAGCACGAATCCATTCCGTTTGATTCCATTCATTATTTTCATTATCTTCAAAAAGCACTTGGACCATTGGATTCGTTGCTTGTTTTGATAATGCACCTTGCGCTTGAACGTTTCCATTGACATCCACAGTCAACACGATTTCTTGCTGCCCTTTATTTTCCGTCTCTAAACGCTCCAGCATTCCTTTAAATGAATTGACTGTTCCTTTATAGCCATGAATAAATAGCGTCGGTACAGTCCCCTTTTCTACTGAATCTACTTGACTTGTCGTTGTTGTTTCAGTGGATGTAGTTTCTTTTGAGGTTGTGTTTTCTTGCTTTTGACACCCCGCTAGGAACAGCAACACAAACAACACCACACCACTCAACACGAGATTGATGTTTCCTTTATTACGTTGCACCATTTCACTCACTCCTTTCGTACAAGACAAAAAGAGCTGAGATGACTAGGCATCCCAACTCCTCCATTATCCTGATCACTGTTTAGTCGATCTTGTCTACTTGATCAAAATCAAGCTCTGTACTTGTTTCACGACCGAACATGTCAATGTTTACTTTTAGTTTTTCTTTTTCTTCATCGACTTCTGTCACTTGCCCTTCTAAACCAGCAAATGCACCTTCGATGATTTTAACGACTTCGCCAACTTCTACTTCAAGTTCGTTTTGACGTAAACTCATACCGATCGAACGTAAGATATGATTGACTTCTTCTGGTAATAAAGGTGCTGGCTTGCTTCCTGCACCGTGAGAACCAACAAAACCAGTAACGCCAGGTGTGTTACGGACAACATACCATGAAGCATCTGACATGATCATTTCTACTAAGACATAACCAGGGAATGTTTTATGAACGATTTCTTTTTCTTTCCCATTTTTTACTTCAGTTTCTGTTTCTTCAGGAACAACGACACGGAAAATAAAATCAGCCATTTTCATACTTTGCGCACGTGACTCGATATTTGCTTTTACTTTGTTTTCGTATCCAGAGTATGTATGTAATACATACCAATTTTTTTCAAAAGATTCCATTGAAGGCTCCTCATTTCATTTGTAAAATAAAAAAACCTCAGTTCCCCGAAGTTTTTCCTCTACTTGATTATAGCACCGTTTGTTGGTTTTTACTAGTGACTTATTGCAAGATCCACGCAAACAGACTTTGGATCGCTGTATCCATCACGAAAAACATCAATCCGAAGATGATCGCAGTCTCGATAACGACTAACGTATCTTTACGTAGTTGTTTTTTACTTGACCAAGTTACTTGTTTCATTTCGTCTTTTACACTTTTAAGAAATTTCATCGTAATCCTCCTCCTTGTTATTTTGTTTCTTTATGTAATGTGTATTGATTACAATATTTACAAAATTTATTGATTTCCAAACGTTCGCCGCTTTTTCCTTCACTAATCGACTTCGTATAGTTTCGAGAACCACAAACGGAACATGCTAATGCCGCTTTTTTCTTTGCCATCCGTTTCCCCTCCTCACTGAAATCCAAATTTATACCATACTACATTATCATGTAAATTATTTTATGTCAATTAGTGATCGTACGCTCTACTGTTTTTATTTTAGTTATGATATGATTACTTAAAGGATTTTAAAAATGAGCAATCTGGAGGTATGACTATGCTATTAAAAACACTTGTTTACAAGAAAAAAGATTTGACGACTGTCTCTGAGACAAGCAACTTAGAAGAAGCACTAGAAATTTTAGAATCATCCGGTTACCGTTGTGTACCGATCCTTGATACTTCCGGTAATATTTTCCGTGGGAACATCTATAAAATGCACATCTATCGTCATAAAGCAAACGGTGGCGATATGACTTTACCGGTCACTCACCTATTGAAAAACGCAACAAAATTCATTTATTTGGATACCTCTTTCTTTAAAGTATTCTTTACGATCAAAGAGCTTCCATACATCGCTGTACTTGACAGCCAAAACCATTTCTATGGGATTTTGACACACAGCACGTTATTGAGCATGTTGTCTCAATCTTGGAGTGTAGAGCAAGGTAGCTATGTTTTGACGATTGCTTCAACAGGTAAACAAGGCGACTTAGCGGCGATTTCAAAAATCATCGCTAAATATAGCAGTATTGCTAGTTGTATCACCTTAGATGTCGAAAAAGACGAATATATCCGTCGTACTTTGATCACACTGCCTGCGGATACAGAAAAAAGTGTCTGTGATTCGATCGTTAATCACTTAGAGAAGAAAAATTACAAAGTGATCGAAATTGAAAACTTACAAGATTCTGAAAAATAAGAATCTGAACAATCACAAATAGTTATTGATTGCATGCCAAAAAAGCCAGAAACCCCAAAATCATCGATAGATTTTGGAATTCCTGGCTTTTTTAGTCTTTTGCAAACAATCATACTCGATCGTTGAATTTTACTGCTCGATCTAAATAATACATCAATGGTGCAGAGACAGCCATCACGATAAATTCACTTAATGCAAGCGTACCGTAAGTCGTCCAAAATGCTTGTCCTCCGGTTGGTACTAACATATAAGCGATCATAAACATACTGATTGTAAAGAAAGCTGTATTTAATGCTAAACGGACTTTGACATTTTTTACTTTATTCTGGATAAGTGCAGTCAATCCCAATGCCAACAATGTTTGGCCACCGCCAAAAATCACATCCATGACACCAAAACCATAAATCGCATTATAGACGATCACGCCACCTAAGACACCCCATAATAACTTCCGATTGAATACAACTAAATGATTTAAACTCTCTGAAATCCGAAATTGGATTGGTCCTGAAGACACTGGTGCAACCAAAATCGTTAAAGCTAGATATAAGGCCATGATCAGCCCATTGACAACTACTACCATCAGTCGTTGCCTACTTTTTGTTCTCTCCATTTTCTATTCCTCATTTCTCCTAGTTTTGTTAACGCGGGATGGTTGATGAACCGCAAGGCGTATTATAACACACCAAATGAAGATTACAACCTTCACTCTAAAAAGGGATTCTTTGTATTTTTTTCATTCAGAAAAATTATCCCAGTGACTATTCGCACATTTCTCAGACCAAAAATTGGCAGAAATAGTGAGGCAAAAACAGGCGTTTGTGAAAAATGTTATAAAAAGCAAAGCAACAACGAGCAGTGACTCTTAATGATCAGCCAATGTCAAAACGAATGTCTATACACAAAGCAAAGCGCAAAGCTTGCTAAGTCAAGGGATGTTAGTATACATGACAAAAAAATCAGCCTAAGTATTGGCTGACGACACTTGAATGATTATCCCATTCCTTTCTTTTACCTACGTTTTTTGCTTGTTCTTTATTCTGTTTTCTAATTGAACTTCTTTTTCATTTGCCTAAACCTCTGCTATAATAACCAAGATTGTAATTCTTTTGATCACATTGACGAGGCGTATCGTTAACTATTCAATGATCGATTCACCCTTAAAAGCTTAAAGCTTTTTTTGTTGCGAAAACATTGATCGAAGTTTCGTCAATCTATTTACATGATTAAAACCACAAGTATTCACGGATGCTGAATAAACAGGGCAATGATTGCTTTTCCTTTTGCTACGTTGTTAGCGTATGCCAACGAAAAATCTTGAAAGGCTTGTTTCCACCAACCGTACGTTCGATACTTTGGTGTATTCCAGGAGGAAAAAATGAATTTTCATTATCACCTATTAATTAACGAAGCCGCTGGTAGCGGAAACGGAAAGAAAACAGCTGAGAAGATCTTACCGATTCTCGATAAAAAGCAACTTTCCTATACTGCCCACTACAGTGAATATAAAGGACACGACGCTCTAATAGCGGAACAATTAGCAAAAGATACACTTATGGAGTGGGAGGCGGAACAAGTTACTGATTCTTTAGGATGGTTTCCACTTCTAATCGTTGTTGGCGGCGATGGCACCCTTCACCAAGTGTTGAATACTTTTCATCAGTTATGTGTATCATTTCCTGTAGGCTTCATTCCAGCCGGTTCAGGCAATGACTTTGCTCGGGGCATTGGTATCAGTCGAGACCCTGAAAAAGCATTAGAAGCGATTTTATCGACCAATGAACCCCAAGAAATAAATGTCTTGCACTATGAAGAAAAAGTCAGCGATCGAGAAGGTCTTGCGCTCAATAATTTTGGGATCGGTTTAGATGCAGCGATCGTCCATGCAACGAATCATTCGAATGCAAAAAAAAGACTGAATAAATACAATCTAGGCTCACTTTCTTATTTATTTTCTTTATTACATGTCCTTTTCACACAAAAAGGATTTCCGATTCTTGTCGATATCGGTGGGAAACGGGTTAATTTTAAAAAAGCTTTCTTATGTACAGCTACCAATCATCCCTATTTTGGTGGGGGGATCTCAATCGTTCCTACGGCGGATATCACAAAACCGACGATTGATTTTGTCGTAGTTGAACGTATCAACCTATTGAAAATCATCTGGCTGTTTCTTTTGTTACTCCAAAAAAAGCAAATGAACTCTAAGTATTTTCATCACTATACAACAAGTAAGCTTCGAATCGTTTCCACCATTCCTCAATATGGTCAAGAAGATGGCGAGGATTTGGAAAAGCAATCTTTCGATCTACAATTAGCGAATAAAACGCAATTATTATGGTGTAAAAAAATAGTCATCCGTGAGGAAGGTCCAAATTCTTGATACGCTCAGTCCTAAGATTGCTTGTTAATCATACCGTCTAAAAAAGACATCCGAAATTTATAGTTTCGGATGTCTTTTCGTTTTTTATGATTTACAATCTCAACTTACGCTTGTAGTTTGATGTTTTCCATACCGATCATCGGATCGATCCATTGTTTTTCTACAGCTTCGGTTGTCAGGATATAGTTTTCAGGTAACTGTGGTTCTTCAACTTCTTTAGTTTCTTTCGCTTCATTTTTTTCTTCTTCCACAGCAAAAAGTGACACTTCTTGTGCTGGTTCTGTGGTCTCATTGTGGTCAACCAGTTGTTTCTTAGGCTCAGCTGCTTGTTCAATGGAGGCTGAATATGTTCCTTCTTCAAATGGATCATCACCTGTCAAAGAATCTTCATAGGCGGCTAGTTTTGTCCGCAAATGAAGCGTCATTTCGTTGTCTTCGATCCGTTTTTTTAGTGTCGTCAAACGAACGGCTGATTCGTTTTTGGCACAAGTCAAATACGCTTGCTCTTCCCCTAACAGGATCAATAACTCCTTACTTCGAGTCACGGCTGTATACAACAGATTTCGTTGAAGCATCCGTTGATATTGATGGACCATCGGCAAAATCACCATCTTAAATTCGCTACCTTGCGATTTATGGATCGAGCAACAATAAGAAAGGGTGATTTTATTCCATTCATTTCGTTTATAGGTGACTTCATTGGCATCAAACTGAATGACAAGTTCATCTACTTTATCTTCCGAATCCTTCGCTAAAACGATCCCAGTGATCACGCCCATGTCCCCATTGAACACATTTAATTCCGGTGTGTTGACTAAATGAAGGACTTTATCGCCAATCCGATAAATCGTATCATTCCAGTGAACTTCCTTGCGATTTCCTCCACCTGGATTGAAAATATTTTGCATCATTTTATTCAAAGCATCGATACCAGCTGCCCCTCGATACATTGGTGCCAACACTTGGATATCTTGTGCTGTAAACCCTTTGTTTTTGGCTTTTTCCACGATTTTAGAAATCAGTGGTTCGATTTGATACGCATCACTTGCAAAGAACGAGCGATCTTTTTGATTTTTGGTAAAATCCGCTGGTAATCTTCCTTCTTTGATTTCATGCGCTAATGGGATGATACTCGAGCCATCTCCTTGTCGATAGATCTGATTCAGTTCGATTTTAGGGATCTGGTCGATTTCTAATAGATCATGTAGTACTTGACCTGGTCCTACTGATGGCAATTGATCTTTGTCCCCTACTAGTATGACTTGCATATTTGTGGGGATTGCCTTGAATAACGTGTTCGCTAACCAAGTATCGACCATCGACATTTCATCGACGATCAATAAGCCTCCGTCTAACTCTTTCGTACTGATCGAAGGCGTTTTTTCACGTCCATTCAAACCTAAGAGGCGATGGATCGTACTAGCCGGCAATCCAGTGGTTTCATTCATTCGTTTAGCGGCTCGTCCCGTTGGCGCCGCTAATAAGATCGGAAAAATCTCTTGCGTGTATTTTGTGGGATCAAGATCCAAGCCATTCAATTCGGCAAACAAATGAACGATCCCATTGATTACTGTGGTTTTCCCAGTCCCAGGGCCCCCCGTCAAGATGAACAGTGGCGAGCGGATGGCTTCAGAAATTGCTTGTTCTTGCGAATCTCCATACTGGATGCCGAACATTTTCTCGATTCGTCGAATATTTTTTTTGACTTCTTTTGATTCGTATTTGATTTCTTTTTTCCGACTCAATAAGCGCTGGACCGAGTTACCGATGCCCCATTCAGAAAAATACAAACTATTTTCATATAGATTTGTTTCTTCTTGTTGGATCTTTCCCTCTTCGACTAATTGGATAATGACCGTTGCGACTTGATCCGGTTCGATTTCGATCGGACGACTCGATTCTAAGATTTTGATCGTCTGCTGCAATAAAGATTCTGCGGGGACATACGTATCACCCGTTTGGATCGCCTGTTGAAAGATCTGATGTAAGATCGCAGCCCTGATTCGACGCGGCGAGTCCGCCGCTATACCGATCTGTTCTGCTAAATTATCTGCACGCTTGAACCCAATCCCTTCAATCTCTTCAACTAATTGATAAGGATTTTCCTGGATGATATCCAACGCTTCGTTTTTATAGGCTTGGTAAATACTAAAGGCCAGTTGACTACCAAAACCATAGCGGTTCAACCCCATGATCACTTGATCCATCCCATGATTCAAGCGGATCGTTTCAGCAATCATCTCTCTTTTTGGTTTTGTTAACCCAGAAATCTGTTGTAATTGTGACGGATCTTCGATGATTTTTTCAATCGCGTCTTCACCAAGCAATTCCACGATTTTTTCTGCGGTTTTTTTGCCAATACCTGGAAACTTGTCACTTGATAGATAATTGACGATCCCATTTGCTGTCGTTGGTTTTTCCTGTTCGTATCGTTCTACTTTCAACTGTCTGCCATACTTTGGATGATCGACTAACTCGCCATAAAAGCGATACAACTCGTTTTCTTGAACATCGCCAAAACTACCCGTTGCGACGATTTCTTTTTCTCGATAATCGGCACTTGTCTCGCTGACTTGGATCAGCAAGACTTTGTAAAAGTTGCTAGGATTTTGAAAAAAGATAGCGGCAACTGTGCCGACAAAATAAGGCATTTCTTCTGGCTGCATCGAGGCCGCCTCCTTCATTTATAGTAAAGGCTCTGGCTGTCCATTACCTAAAAAATCGACCTCATTCCATACTTTCAGCTCGTATGGTAAAAGGTTATTGGGTTCTCCTGTTTCTAAAATCGTCAAACTACTATTAAACAGTCCGCCCATTTCTCGCAATTGGCTCAAGTCTTTCCCAGTCATCCACTGGATCGCAGCCGTCAATGACGCCCCGTGACCAACGAAAAGAATGGGCCCTTGATGTTGACATACCGCATCAGCAACGACTGCTTCGATCCGTGTGATTGCTTCAGTGATCGGCTCACCATCAAAAGGTGTTGGGTCATATTTATCTAAATGGTTACGTAAGTTAGGTAAATTCTCTGGAAATTTTTGGTACATCGCTTCGATCGATTGCCCTTCCAGTTTTCCTAACCCTAGTTCTCTTAATTTATCTGTATAAATGATTTCTGTCGGATGTACTAATTCTTGATTGATTCCTTTTGCCGTATCTCTCGCACGCTTTGCTGTACTGCAATAGATGGCTTCAAAAGGAATCGACTTGACCTTTTGACCAAATGCTTTGATTTCCTCATAACTTTGAGGTAACAACGGTGAGTCTCCTTGGCTCCCTTGAAAGCGTCTTTCAAGATTCCATTCCGTTTTACCATGTCTTGTAAAGTATAGTTCCATAGGTTTTAGACTCCTCACTCTGTACTTCCTTTTTTTCGCTATACTATCTATCATATAGGATTTTGCCAGTGGATTGTGTAGAAAAGCTTGTTTCTTCAAAAAAAAAATAGAAGCTTTCGCCAACCGATGCTCACTGAAATCAATTGTAAAGAAGCTCCTCTGCCAATTATGTAGTTTCGTTTTCAATCAGCGATACGCAAGAAGCAACACTTCATTCTCAGTGTCGATAAACGGTGTTCGCAAGGAAGCTCCTACTATACGCCAAGCGAAGGTCAAAAAGTCCTTCACTTCGCCTTGATATTAGGAGCAAATCCTTTCTCACAACCTTTAGTCTAGCTTATCATTTTCGTAGTGATGTGTTAACTCTAAATTTGGGAAGCCTTGTTGGCGCAATGCTTCATACACGATCATCGCAGCTGTATTCGATAGATTCAATGAGCGGACATGGGTGTCATTCATTGGGATACGTAAGCATTTTTCTGCATGTTCGCGCATAAAGGATTCCGGCAATCCAGTTGTTTCTTTGCCGAATAAAAAGAAATGCTCTTCGCCATCCGCAAAATTTTCATCACTATATACTTTATTCGCAAACTTAGAGATCAAATGCAACTTTCTATCTCCTAAATAAGACATAAAAGCTGGTAGATCGGCATGGTACGTAATATCTACATCATGCCAATAATCAAGCCCTGCTCGTTTCAACTGTTTATCATCTGTTGAAAATCCTAGTGGTTCGATCAAGTGTAGCGGGGTGTTCGTTGCCGCACACGTTCTCGCAATATTTCCTGTATTTGCAGGGATCAAAGGTTCAAATAAAACAATATGGTTCATACTATCCATCCTCTCATGTATATGTGAAATCCATTTTAGACTAAATCTTGATTTTTGCATAAAAAAAAACGTATCAACTCGGTGTCAGTCACTGCGAGTCGTTACGTTAGTGAAGCTCTTCTCACTATCTTTTATCAGAACAGGAACCTGATAAAAACCAATGAAAAAACAACTTGTTGCTACTATATCACCATTAAACGCATTTTGCAACCTTAACTCTACAATATTCTTATTGGAATCGTTTTCTCTTATTTCCTTTTAACAATTCTATGTCAATTGTAATTTTTCTAAGAGGTTCTGCCATAAGTGCCTCTTTTATTTCTTTTGTTACTTGCCATTCGAGCGGCGACATTGCTAAGAGATCTCGTCGATTCTGTTCAGGGATCGAAAACTCATAAGTCACACGCTGACGTTCTACCAACTCCATTGATTCCATGAATTTGTCAACGACACGCTGATTCGAATAATGGTGTTTTTCTGGTTGATCGGGATAAAAGGCTTGGCGTAATTCTTTTAAATAGCCTGATTGCGGAACAACTTTCAACACCACACCGTCATCTGCAAGCACTCGGTGAAATTCCTGATAATGAGAAGGCGAAAAAATATTCAATATCGTCGAAAATTGCTGATCAGCAAAAGGGAGATTCGTTAAATCTGCGACACACCAAAACGCCTTTACTGGCTGTTCAGTTGCTGCATAGACGCCTTCTTTAGAAATGTCAAAGCCGATTGCTTGTTTTAACGGCTGTAATTGATCGATGGCAGTCAAAAAGCTGCCTTCTCCACAACCGACATCTAACACACTTGCATCAGCCGGCAGATGTTGTGCTAATAATTCGATCACAGGCTGATACATACCCGCTTGGATCATTCGCCGTCTTGGTTCAAACATTCCTTGGTCATAGTCCGTTTTAACAGCATGGGACAAAAAATACAACGTCCCTTTTTTTGATAAATCAAAACGATGATTGTTTTGACAAATGAGCCCGTTCGCTGTTGAAGTAATCGCTTCATGACACAACGGACAGCGAAACAACTGAGCATTCTCTGATAAAAATAGTCTACCTTGGTCTATTTTTTTTAACATAATGATTATTCATTCCTTTAAAAACTTAATGAGAAAGCAATAACAAGACAAAATAGCTTTTTAAAACATACGTTACGTATTAGTGCGATTGTACGATTCACTTCATCTTACCGTTTGATGAACGCTTTAGCAACTGTAAAAACTATGGTATACTTTCAAAAAAGTAGGCATCACAAAGGAGTAAGAATATGATCAAAGAATTTTGTGCGGAGAATTATACATTGATTCCCTTAGCGATTGCTAAAGGTACGAATCGAATCGAATTGTGCGACAATCTGGCAGTAGGTGGCACTACACCAAGTACTGGCGTGATCGAAGAAGTACTAAGCTACGCGAGTGAAAAAAGCGTACCAGTCATGACGATCATCCGACCACGTGGCGGTGATTTTGTTTATAACGATATCGAATTGAAAATCATGCACACTGACTTGATTGAAGCAAAAAAATTAGGAACTGACGGTGTGGTCATCGGTTGTTTAACGCCTTCTGGTTGGTTAGACGAAGAAGCTTTGGAAGTCCTTATAGAGTCCGCAGAAGGCTTGCAGATCACCTTTCATATGGCTTTCGATGCGATTCCTCAAGAGCGTCAATTCGAAGCAATCGATTGGTTAGTGGAACATGGTGTTCATCGCATCTTGACACACGGTGGCGCTGCCGGCACGAACATCGAAGAGAATTTGGAGCATTTAAAACAATTGATTGCTCATGCAAATGGCCGGATCATCATTTTACCTGGCGGTGGGATCACTTCTGAAAACGCACAAGCAGTTGCAGATGCTTTAGAAGTCCACGAAGTCCATGGCACAAAGATCGTTCCTTTATCTGAGTAAAACCAAAAGATAGACGAAACCTCTCCTTGTCTCAAACAAGAGAAGCTTCGCCTATCTTTTTTATCTCTTACATAAAATACCCCATAAACAAAGAAGCGATATTGAAATAGATCAACACACTGGTCAAGTCACTTAAAGTGGTAATAAATGGCCCACTCGCAACAGCAGGGTCAAAGCCTAAGCGATCCATCAACATAGGGATCAAACTTCCCGCAAGATTCGCCACTGTGATCGCAAAGAGCATCGCAATACCAATGACAAAGCCTAAAATAAAGTTTTGTTTCCAAATCCCTACGATCAATAAAATCGTTAAACCAGTCACAGCACCAGTGACTAATCCAGTCAACACTTCTGCTACGATCAAGCGGACAAAGCCATGATTTTTATCATCAGAGATCGCTAAACGCCGCACAGCGACCGCCAACGATTGCGTGCCGGCATTCCCAGCAGTACCGGTGATCAAAGAGATAAAGACAGCTAAAATACTCGCTTCACTGACCAAGGCTTCGTAGTGACTGATCAAAGAAGCAGTTGACATACCTAAGAATAACAAAGTGATCAACCAAGGCAATCGCCGAGAAGCAGACTTCACAGGATTCTCATTGATTTCTTCGACATTGACCCCCGCCAACCCGGAGTAGTCACTCGCTGCTTCATCATCGATAACGTCAATGATGTCATCGACCGTAACGATCCCTAACAAATGATCATCATAATCAGTTACAGGCAAAGCAAGAAAGTCATAGTCACGGAAGGTTTGTGCTACGTCTTCTTGGTCGTCGCCTACGTGAACAGACAACACCCGCTCACTCATTAAATCAGAAATCATGGCATCATCATCATTAACGATCAAATCACGTAATGAGATAACTCCAACCAGTTGATTGTCTTGATTGACGACATAGATATAATAAATCGTTTCTGCTACATCAGCTTCATTTTTCAAGACATACATCGCCGAACGGACCGTTTGATTAGCAACGATCGAAATAAATTCGGTCGTCATGATCGCCCCTGCTGTTTCATCTTCATAATGTAACAGGTCTTTGATCTCGCTCGCATCTTCTGCTGGCATCAAGCTAAGGTATTTCGCCACTTGTTTCTTATCTAATGTATTCAGCAAGTCGACTGCGTTATCGGTATACATCTCAGAAAGCATGTCTGCTGCATAATTAGGGCGCATTTCTGCCAAATATTCTTTCATGTATTCGTTGTCTTCTTCAATGACATCGAACATATCCGCCAATTCCTTAGGCGAAAGATAGGTATAAATCTGTTGACGATCTGCTTCCTTAAGGGATTGATAGAATTGCCCCTGCTCATAGATGTGCATCTCTAGGAAGTTGTTTCTAAAATCCTGGATGTTGTTTTCTCTTAGATCCAGAGCCAACTGGGCAAATCTTTCCTCTAATTCTTGATTTTCGTCCAAACCAATCTCACCTCACCTTAATCTTCAAATCGTTTCACTATTGTCGCCATATCTTTTGCTAAAGGCTGTTTGAATTCTAATAATTTTTCTGTAAACGGATGATAGAACCGTAAGTCATAGCAGTGCAAGGCTTGTCTAGCAATACCTAGATCCATTCTTCCGCCATACATGTCATCCCCTAAAAGAGGACAGCCGATTTCAGAGAAATGCACTCTGATTTGGTGCGTGCGACCTGTATGCAGCTGGATATCCACTAATGCTACATCCGTTGATTTATTTTCTAACCAATATTCCGTCTGCGCACTTTTTCCTGTAGGAGTAACTTTGCGTTTCAATAATGATGTCATATCCCGAGCAATTGGTAAATCGATTTGCCCGTGATCTTGCAAAGTATCTACAGACCCACTGACCAATGCTTGATATTTTTTGACGAATTTCTTTTCACGAAGCTGTACATCCAGCTTGGCATGAGCAAACCCATGCTTTGCAAAAAGCATCAACCCTGAAGTATCGCGATCCAGTCTCGTCACCACATGGATCACCTGATCCTCATAGTCTTGTTGTTGATAATATGCTTTCACTCGATTCGCCATTGTTCCATTCGGATGATACTGTGCTGGTATCGAGGATATCCCAGCTGGTTTATCCACGACTAAAATGTGCTCGTCCTCATAAACGATCACGATCGGTGTTTCATCTAACAGAACAGTTTCATGTTCACCTTCAGCCGGAATCACAATGGTTACCTTATCATTTTGCGTCAGAGAAAACAAGACGTTTTCCACCCGATCATTGACCATGATCGTACCGCCTTGGAACTTGATTTTTGCTAGCAAGCCTTTCGATATCCCTTTTTCTTTCAAAAAATATTTCACTTGCTGCGGCTGTTCTTTTTCGTAGGTCCATGTAAACTCCATTGCTAGACCTCACCGATAAAGGCATCTTTCACGCGATGCCAAAAGTGCATGTGCCGATACGAAGCGAAGTGGATTCTTTCTTCTGCGATCCGATAATAAATGGCTCGGATATTGTCTTTTGAGACATCCAGTTGATCGATCGTAACTAAATAATCTGCTGTATTCTCTAAACGGATCTCTACCCATTCATCTTGAGCGATGACCATCGGCGCACCTAACGTACGAAACACACGGTTATTCAATGAAGCAATTTCTGCTAATTGAAACGCATTGATACTTGGATGGATCACGGCTCCACCCACACTTTTATTATAAGCAGTCGATCCTGTAGGCGTAGATAATGCTAAGCCGTCTCCCCGAAAGCTTTCAAAAAATTCGTTCTTGATATAGACATCCGCGACCATTGTCCGGTTGGAACGTTTGATCGTGGACTCGTTCAACGCAAAAAAATGTTGGTCGGGTTTGTCATCTAAATAGCTGATTCGGACATCCAACAAAGGGTAGCTAACGCTTTGTTCACGATTAGTTTTCAAGCTATCGACTAATTCTTCTAACTCATAGTCGCGCCAGTCCGTATAAAAGCCTAGATGGCCCGTATGGACGCCTAAAAAACGTACATCGTTCAAAGCATGGCTAAAGCGATGGAACGCCGCTAACAGCGTCCCATCACCGCCCACAGAGATCACTAATTCTGGTTGTTGGTCATCGATTTTGATATTTGCTTGAGCCAAAAGATTTTTCAATCGTTCGGTGACTGCTAATGTTTTCGGTTCTTTGTTATGAACGATCGCTACCTTCATCTTTGGCCTCCTCTTGTTTATTCTCTTGGTCGATCAAAGATCGGTAATAGGCATCTTCAGATCGTCCTCTTCCATGAGAGAATAATCGTTGTGCTTCTTGGATCTCTTCTCGGATATTCGACATTTCTTCATCCAGTTGATAAGCGGCTTCAGCTGCACGCTGCAATCGTTCACTCATCTCTTCTGGGAATACTCCCTGATATTTATAATTCAAGGAATGCTCGATCGTTGCCCAAAAATTCATGGCTAATGTGCGAATTTGGATTTCTGCCAAGATTTTCTTTTCACCACTGATCAGTTGGACTGGATATTCGATCACTAAATGATACGAGCGATACCCACTCGCTTTTTTGTTGGTGATATAATCTCGTTCCTGTATGACTTTCATATCTTTACGGTTACGGATGATGTCAACCACTTGATGGATATCTTCCACAAATTGACACATGATCCGCAACCCAGCGATATCTGACATTTCTTCTTCTAAACGTGCCATTGGGATATGGCGTAATTGGGACTTAGTAATGATACTTTCTACCGGTTTTACCCGTCCCGTCACAAACTCAATCGGGACATGTCGGTTTTGTTCTCTGAATTGTTTGCGTATTCCTCGTAATTTTACTTTTAACTCTGACACTGTCTGTTCATAAGGTGCTAAAAACTCTTCCCAGTCTCGTTCCATAATCGTTACCTCTACTTTGTTAACATTCATAGTTATTCTAACATATAAACATAGTTTTTTTGCACCTTCTGTCTTTGAAGTTGACCAAAAACAAAAAATTAGGCAAAATAAAAGGAAAGGGGCGAAGCCAATGACAGAAATGGTAGAGATCGAATTTAAAACACTACTAACAAAAGAGGATTACATGCGTTTGCTTTCGCACTATCAGCTTACAGCAGACCGTTTCCATAGCCAAACGAACTTCTATTACGACACGCCCGATTTCCAACTAAAACAAAATGGCTGCGGCTTACGTATTCGTGTGTTAGATAATTATGCAGAATACACGTTAAAAACGCCAGCTATAGAAGGTAAATTGGAAACAACGGATTCCTACACGGTCCAAGAAGCCACTAAAATGATCGAAGAACACAGGTTGCCACGAACTGGAGCTGTCTTTCAAAAACTTCAGGAGTTGTCGATCGATTCAAGCCAACTGATCAACATTGGGCATCTCACGACGAAGCGTGCCGAATTTCCTATTGAAGAAGGCTTGTTAGCGATTGACGAAAGTTGGGGAGAGCAACTTCACGACTATGAATTAGAACTAGAAGTCACTGATGCTAAAAGCGGTAAAAAAGCATTTGAGCACTTTCTTCAGCGACAATCGATTCCTTATCATCCTTCCAAAAATAAAATCCAACGAATGTTCGAGGCTAAAAATTAGAATTCTATCATTTTCCCAAGGCACTTGAGTTCATTTTTTCGAGTTTTTCTGGTAAGTTATACGATGTGAATATTATTCATCATTTGCATAGAATCTAATTTGGGGGAGATTCGTATGATCGAAATCTATTTTTTTGTTAATCCATTGGGGAAAAACTGCTTTCATTTAGAGCAACAGCTTGTTCAGTTTATTGATGAGGAATATACTAAGAAACCTAAATTCAAAATACAATTTCGTTTTCTTCCACTAGTTAACTTGCAGACAATCGGGGATGTCATGCAAACTAACGGAATTTCTCAAACTAATCTAGAAGAGCGTAACAAACTATTTTCAACGACTTATTCAGCCGCATTAGATTGCAAAGCGGCGCATTTCCAAGGAAAGAAAAAAGGAAGACAATTTCTTAGTCGATTACAAGAAGCCGTCAGCTGTAAAAAAATTCCATATTCTCAACATCTTGCTGAATCGATATTTTCAGAAATCGGAGATCTAAACATGTTCAAGGAAGATCGTCAATCTGAGTTTGTCAAAGAAGCATTTTTCTCAGACCAAAAAATGGCCCGTGAAATGGGAATAAAGAAACATCCATCAGCTGTTATTTACAATTATGATCGTGAACAGAATTTTGGTGTATTAGTAGAAGGCTTGAATAGCGTTCGCCAAATCAAAGCAATTTGTCAAGGCGAAGACAATTATCACCTATTTGACAGCCACTCATTACAAGCAACGAATGCACAACTCCATTCCGGAAATAGCCATTTATCTTTGCTTTCAAATTAAATCATAGATGTGTGTATCACACAAAATAAAAAGACACAAAACAAGGTAAACTGTTTTATGTCTTTTTTCGTTTTTTTTGATTTAAATAGCTAATGATTAAAGATTGCCTGTTACTCTAATAATAAAGCGTTGACTAGCTGTTCCGGTGCCTTGTCCTTCACGCGCAACTAGTCCTTGTGCATCGTATGGGTTACCATTTGGTAGGTCTAATACTTTACCCGATTCAACATTTTTTAAAACATAAACACCAGCGCCAACAGCATCTCCTACTCTATAAAGTTTCCAATTCGCTCTTAATCCAGTCGTAGCAATCTTTGGATTTCCTTGACCGTCAAACACTCTTTCAGATACACACAAGGATGCTGCTTTGATAAAACCATTGAATTGGTGAGGATCGGTTAAAAAACTATACGTATCAGAAATATCATCATAAAACATATTCCATTTTTGATTCCATAAACCATTATTATTATACATGATTACTTGATCAAGATTCGCTTGATCCCAATCAAGTGCCTTTCCCAAATCCATACCACTTTCAATTCTTACAACTTTGTTACTAAAGAAGTTGCCAACATTAGATCCTGGTATATTTGGGTCCAAATCTGCCGAAACTGTTTGACTTCCTCCAATTACACCTAATGTCGTTGCTACAAACGCTCCTACAATAAATTTTGTTACTGTTTTCATTTTTTAGTTCCCCTTTTATTTTATGTATTTTTTCAGTTTTCGTCGATTTATAGGAAATAATATATGTCTAAAGATTAAACGTCACCTACTATTTTAATAACAAAACGTTGACTAGCTGTTCCTCTTCCTTGGCCTTCACGGGCAACTAGTCCCTTAGCATCGTAAGGGTTTCTGTTTTCCATATCTAAAACTTTACCCGATTCAATATTTTTTAATACATATACGTCACCCTCATCGACTTTGCCTACTTTGTATAATTTCCAATTCACTCTTAATCCAGTCGTAGCAATCTTTGGATTTCCTTGACTGTCAAAAACTCTTTCAGATACAGCCAACTGTGCTGATCTGATATAGCCATTAATTTGGTGAGGATCAGTTGAGATAGTATATGTCTTAGCATTAAAATCATAAAACATGTTCCATTTTTGATTCCATAAGCCGTTATTATTGTACAAGATTACTTGATCAAGATTCGCTTGATCCCAGTCCAATGCCACTCTTCTATCCATTTCACTTGAAATCGTTACTACTTTGTTATTAAAGTAATTAGAAACATCATGACCAGGTATGTTTTCTTCTATATCTGCCGAGACTGTTTGACTTCCTCCTACTACACCTAACGCCGTTGCTACAAATGCTCCTACAATAAATTTTGTTACTGTTTTCATTTTTAGTTCCCCTTTTTGTTTTTATTTGATACAAATCGATTTGTTGAACATAGTATGCCATGTTTTTATTTGTTAAATTTCTTTTGAATGGTAATACAACACTATTTATTTTATATTTAATAAGTGTGTTAATTATGATAAAAAGCGATTGAATTCTATCCTTTTTTTCTTCTTTTTGTTTTATTCTATAAATATAAATATATATTTTTTTGAATCTGAATAAAAAAGAGAATCGTCGGCTTCTTGACACACCTACGATTCTCCAAAGGCTTCTATTAAGTTATAAATGATACAAATAGCTACCAAACTATCTATCTGAATTAGCAGAATCATTCAACTTTCTTTTTTTATTGACAACAATTAATAAAATCAAACATATGATGATACTAATGATTCTCAGCGCAGGAGTAAACAATAGTACGATCATCAAATTGGCAAATCCCTGAACAATGGCAGAATCGGATTGATACAATTGATCCAAAGGCTCTACAAACACACTCACATGTCGATAAACGTACTCAGTAAATAAATACATGGCAATCCCAAATCCTACTATAAGGATATTCTTTGTTAATTTCGACAACGCCTATTCCTCCATTTAGTGTTTATTGATTTATTCTCCACTGAGAAATCAATTTCACCTTTTACTAAAAAAAACATATGTACATACTTCCGTCTTAGATTAATAACCTATACTTGTTGATCGAACATTTACTTACCCGCTTTCTTATCAGTTAGTCAACACACTTTCATTTCCCAAATTTTATGACGTATGCAATAGATTTCTTTTATACGTATTCATTATATAACTAGTAGATCATCCACTCAACAAGGACAAAAAAGGAGTAACACAGGATCAGCTCTCCTTTGTTACTCCTCATTCGCTATCAAATAATAGTTCACTTATTCAATGATTTGCTTTTGTATACTCGCAACATCCAACCCAAATTCTCGTTGCAAGAAATCTGGTGTGCCCACTTGACCGAAACGTTCATTGACGCCGATTCGTTTCAGCGGAACGCCAACCCCTTCTTCTGCAAGAACTTCAGCGACTGAACTTCCTAACCCGCCCGTGATCGAATGGTTTTCAATGGTTACGATTTTTTTCTTACCGACTGATTCACTGAGAATCAGCTCTCGATCAATTGGTTTGATCGTAAACATATCGATCACTTCACAGCTGATTCCTTGTTCCATCAATTGTTCGGCTACTTGCAACGTTTCAGAAACAAGTTGTCCCGCCGCAATCAGCAGATAATCGGTACCTTTACGTAAAACATTTCCTTTTCCTAACACGAACGTTGAGCCTTTTTCATACACAGGTGTGACACCTTTACGATTTCCACGAATATAATGGATGCCTGACATTTGATGGAATTCTTTGAGAATCCATGCCATTTGGACGTCATCTGCGGCATCGCAGACTACGGAATGAGGAATGGCTTTCATCAATGCAACATCTTCCCAAGTCGTATGAGTCCCACCATTATGGCCGGCTGCAAATCCTGGGTCTGAACCGTAGATGTTGATCGTGTTTCCGCCATAACCACCTGAAATAAACAGTTGATCAAATACCCGCCGTGTCGCAAATGGACCAAAAGTATGGATAAATGGTGTGTATCCCGTCAAACTCAATCCAGCAGCAACACCTACCATATTTGCTTCGGCGATGCCCATGTTGATGAAACGGTCAGGGTGTTCTTTCCCAATTGCAGTCCAGCCACTTGCCGAACCTAAATCAGCATCTAACGCAATGACTTGCTCATCGATGTCCATCAGTTCATTGATTGTTTCTACTACACAAGTTCGTAATTCTTTTTCAATAGCAGTTGATTTACTTAAATGGAACATCCCTTATCTCATCCTTTCGATTTTTTCTTCAAGCATTCGAATGGCGTCATCTGCGGCTTGATTGACTGATTCCGTATTGAATTTTACAGAATGATTGGCATCTAACGTTTCAAAATAAGGAATCCCTTGTCCCTTCACGCTATCAAGTACAATACACACTGCTTGATCAATCACTTCTTTACATTCGTTGATTGCAGCATCGATTCCTTGTAGATCTGACCCTTTTACTTTTAAGGTATAGAAACCGAATGCTTCCATTTTTTTCTGTATATCGAACGGGTCAAGGATGTCCTTTGTTTCCCCATCTAATTGTTTTTTATTATCATCGATGATCACGATGCAATGATTTAATTTAAAGTGAGCGATATATTGGAATGCTTCCCAACATTGCCCCTCATTCAATTCTCCATCGCCCACGATCAAGTATACATAGTTATCTTTTTTTGCGTGCTTAAAACCGGTAGCGATCCCCGCAGCTATAGAAGTGCCTTGTCCTAAAGAACCCGTAGTTGCATCAACACCAGGCGTTTTTTGGCGATCTGGATGAGAAGGCAAGCGTGTTCCACCTTCATTGATCGTCAATAACCATTCTCTGTCGAAATATCCAACATTGGCTAATGCACTATATAAACCGGCACCTGCATGTCCTTTAGATAAGACTAATCGATCACGTTCTTCCCACTGTGGATTTTTCGGATCGATCTTCATCTGTTTGCCATATAAAACCGCTAGCAATTCAACAATCGAAAATGATCCACCTAGATGTCCTTGCCCCATATGTTTGATACTGATCAACGTATCTAATCGTATTTTTGTCGCTAATCGTTCCAGCTCTTTTAACTGTTCCTCATTGACGGTCAAAGTAATTCCTCCTTACTCTGCTACTGTATCTGTTTTTTTACTTTTCTTTAAAAGCGTCAAACCGATCAAGACAGCAAGTACAGCGACCACACCAGAAATAACTGCAATTTGTCCGCCCATATTTGCTAAGTTTCCTAAAAAGATTCCTGCAACACCGTAATCTGTATCTGAGAAAGTCGATCCTTGGAAACCAAGATCGCCCATTACTGGCATCAACAAAATTGGCATGAAACTAATGATGATCCCGTGGATAAATGAACCGATGACCGCTCCACGTACACCGCCAGTCGCATTTCCATAAACGCCTGCTGTCGCTCCGCAGAAGAAATGTGGCACTACGCCAGGAATGATCACTGTTGTTCCTGTGAAGACCATGATCACCAAACTTACCAAGCCACCAACAAAGCTTGTTAAAAAGCCAATCAAGACAGCATTCGGTGCATATGGAAATACGATTGGGCAATCCAATGCTGGAATTGAATTTGGCACTAATTTTTCAGAGATTCCTTTAAATGCAGGCACGATTTCTGCTAAGATCAAACGGACACCGGCTAAAATGACAAAAACACCTGCGGCAAATGAACCTGCTTGTTGTAAGGCATAAATAATATAATTCGTGCCATCGCTCAATGTGCTAGTGATATAGTCACTTCCAGCAAACAACGCAACGATCACATAAACGATCGCCATCGTAATCGTGATACTTACTGTTGAATCACGTAAGAAAGCTAAACCTTTAGGAAAGTTGATGTCTTCGGTTGATTTTTCTTTATTTCCCACATATTTACCGATCAACCCACTCAACGCATAACCGAAATTCCCTGTATGTCCTAAAGCAACAGAGTCATTTTTGGTGATTTGACGAGTGAAAGGCTGGGCAATTGCTGGGAAAATCGTATTACAAATCCCTAGTGCTAATCCACCAAATAAAACAAGACTAAAAGTGCTCATCCCTGTAACATTTAAAATAACTGCGATCATACATGCCATATATAGTGTGGCATGTCCTGTCAAATAGATATATTTGTAACGAGTGATTCTAGCAATCAAGATGTTGAATGCCATACCCGCTAACATAATAAGAGCAGTTAACGTTCCATAAGTCGTTAGCGCTAAAGCCACGATGGCTTCATTATTGGGAACAACCCCTTGCATGTTGAACGCTACTTGAAACATCTCTCCAAATGGCGCCAAAGAACTTTCGATGACTCCCGCACCAGCTGTGACAACAAGAAAACCTACAAATGTTTTGATTCCGCCTTTAACAATCGTTGCAACGTCTTTTTTCTGCAACATATTCCCTAGTACCGCAATCAATGCAACTAAGATCGCTGGTGTACTTGCAATATCGATTAACACATCTAAAATACTACTCATTTATTTTTCCTCCCCCAAAAAAATTGTTTATAGTAATCCTTTTTGTCTACATGTCTCAGCTACTTTTTCTTTCAATTCATCTAGATCGATGATACTCTCCAACACGACGATTTCTCCTAAATGCTGGGCACTATCTGCTAGGTCTCTCCCTACAAAAAAGACATCCGCCAATTCTGGTGCTGCACTTCCTAAATCGTAATGAGCGACTTCCACGCCACTCACGCCTAGATCACTTAATACTGAATTGATATTCATCTCCACCATAAAACTTGATCCTAATCCTGACCCACATACTGCTGCAAATTTCATTTTTCATCTTCCCCTTCTTTGATCACATTGATTATTTCTTCTACATCTTTTGCTTCGAGTAATAACGCTAAACGTTCTTTATTCGACAAAATTTTCGTCAAGCTAGCTAAAGCTTTCAAGTGCATCTCGTTGTCCACTGCGGCTAGGCAGATAAATAACTGGATCGGATGTTTTTCATCATCGTTCAACAAGACTGGATCGACTACCTTCAATAAGGACATACCGATTTCTTTGACCCCCTCTTCCGGTCGTGCATGAGGTAAAGCAATCCCTTGGCCAATATGAATAAAAGGCCCATGTTCATTGACCTTTTCGATCATTGCTCCCACATACTTTTCTTCAATTTTATTGGTCGCTAACAAAGGCTGTGCTGCTTCAGTGATAGCTTCTTGCCATGTCAGTTGTTCGTTCGTAAATTGGATCGTTTCTTTTGTTAATAATTCAGATAACATCGGCCGTTGATCTTCCCTTCTGTTCAATTCTTTATTTATTTTTCTCTCGACGATCTGTCGTAGTTTCGTCTTTGTCATTCCTTCTCTCAATTCGATATAAGGAAAAATCACTTCCAAAATCTCTTCGATTGAATGAACGCCTCTTCCTGAAGCATAAAATGCTTGTTGGACTTTTTTTACTAACTCATTTTTCTCTAAAGGTGTCATGATGGGTTTCACGACATAACTTGTCACCGGCGTTTTCAACGGGACACTGGAAAAGACCATATCAATATCTTCTGAAAAACGAAGCATCTGATATTCTTCTGTCGATCGTGCCGGCAAAAACTCGATTTGTGGAAACAACTCTTGTAATTCTGATTCCATGATCAAACCAGAACTGATGCCACTTGGACACACGATCATCGCCTTTAATCGCTGATAATGGTGTCGCTCTTTTTGTTTTCTGATCTCTCCTCCAAACAGAATCGTAAAATAGCCGATTTCTGCGTCAGGGATCTCACCAACTAATTGTTTGAGCGGATAAAGGGCTAAACGAGTCAATTCGAATAATTCATGATATTGATTTTTGATTTCATCGATCAACACATTATTCAATGTGAATCGATAGCGGATACGAAAATATGCTGGGACAAGATGATAAAAGAAATTCATCAACAATTTCCGATAATCGACAAACCGTACCGCTGATAAACGTTCCATCTCGTGGATGATCTCTCTTGCACATTCCAATAGAAACTCTACAGAATGGTCCTCGATATCTCCTTGGATCACGGTCTTTAATAGCACAGTCATGTAACATTCTTCTTCTGCTTGGTTTTTGATCTGTCCAAAGTCTGTTAAAAATTTCTTGCTGGCTTGATAGACAGTCAAAGAAGTCAACATTTGCTTGTCTTTTTCAGTTAGAAAAACTTCTTTTTTGGTGATACGTGACAATAAGAAACTAATCAGATACAACATTTCCTCAAATCGACTAGGAACGATAACTAAATCGAATTCCTCTAAAATGCGAATCAGTCGATCTCTCACTACAACATAGTTCGTTCTTGAACTACCATAGATTCCCTCAAAAAGTAACCAGTGACCGGTCTTAGTATCTGTTAGTAGCCCAACGGTAGAAGAAGCGACACGTCGCAGTGCAAATTCATCCCCGTCTAAGTAGAAGCCTTTTTTTCTCGAATAAAGCAAACGGATATGCTCCTCTTGAAGTTTGACTCTTAAATTCCTGACATCTTTCAAAACCGTATTCTTACTTACATTAAAGAATTCTTGAAAATAATATACGGATAGGTCATCGACCATCGAGAATGCAAGAAGATAAATCATGGCTTGCCTTTCTTCTTCTGAAAAGTACAGCTCTTGCTTCGATACTTCGAAAAGGACTTCCGACCATCGTCGTCTAATCCCTTCTGGAATCAGTAATTCGTCGCCATTGATTCTTATTTTTTGCCCAAACGTTTTTTCAGAAAAAACATTGATTCTTGTTAATTCCTTTTTTAGTGTTTCTTCCTCCAACTTCGTTAGATCTATCAATTTCTGTAGATTTGTTTCTTCAAACAGATAACTCAAGCGGTAATTGATCATTCCCGTCCCCCCATTTCAACTATAGTATCTCTCCGTTGGAAACGCTATCACATTTCAGCGCAGTTTGATTCCTGACTTTCTATTTCGATGGACCGAACAGAATCAATCATGCGTGATTACGTTAAAAATAAAAACAAAAATGAAATTTCTCAAAATATTTTCTTTGAAATAAGCAGTAGAATCCAAAGTAGTTTTTTCCTAATTTGGATTCCACTGCTTCTATTATCTAGACCTCTCTAGCATGACTCATTCAATCTCGTCGAATCAATTTCTGGTCGTTGATTTCATAAATTTGATCTGCCACTTGTTGAACAAAATACGGATCATGTGAAGTAAACAAAACAGTTCCGTGATATTGTTTTAAAAAATACGCTAAGGCATTCATTGTCCGTAAGTCGATAAAATTAGTTGGCTCATCTAAAATCAAAACATTCGAGGGCTTTGCAAATAGCACAGCCAAGGATAATCGTGTTGCTTCTCCTCCACTTAGCGCACAAACAGATCGATGAATCGTCTCTGATGAAAAAGCCAAATGATGAAGCATACTGCGGATCAAGCTTTCTGGATATTCCGTTTGACGTAGCAAATACTGCAAAACGCTCACATCCTCAACAAGGTGATAATCCATTTGTTCATAGACAGCAAAGATTACTTTAGGACTTACTTTGACCCCATTTTTTTGTTGCAAGATATGACGCAATAAACTAGATTTCCCACTCCCATTTGATCCAATAATGGCAATTTTTTTCCCTCGGTCAAAAGCAAAATCAACTTGATCAAGTAAGATTTTTTCTTCGTACTGGAGGATCACGGATTCTCCTGCCACCGGAAATTTATTGTGTAGGACGGTCGTTTTAGATTGTGGAAAATCAATCGGACGGTCTTTCTGTACGCTTGCTACTTCCGTTAATTTTTCTAAACGTTTCTCGATTGATTTAGCCGCTCTCATTACACTTTTTTGGCTGCTCTCTTTTTGCTTGGTCCCTGACAAACGATCAGGTTTACGACTATTTTTATTACTCCTGCTTTTTTGATTAGCCGATTGCGCTAATTTTTTCGCTTGCTGCTCTTTTTTGATGATGCTGTTTTCTAACTTTTTTCGTTCTCTTAAATAGTCGTCATGCGCGTTTTCTTGCGCAATTGCTTCTTGCTCTTTTTGCTTGAGATAATCATCATAGTTGCCTTGATATTCTTTTATCGTCTGCTCCGATACTTCCCATATTTTGTCAGCCAACTCATTTAAAAATAAGCGGTCATGGCTCACGAAGATTAAGGTTCCATAATAATAACGGAGTTCCTCAATCAGCATTTGCACACTTCGTTGATCTAAATGAGTTGTCGGTTCATCTAGTAAAATACCTGGTGTATACGTAGATAATACTTGTGCCAAACGATATTTTGTTTCTTCTCCGCCACTAAAATGAGCAGTTTGATCGGGCACTTGGAAACGACTAAGCAATTCAAAATCGATTTCTGCGATTGGATTTTGCTCCAACGCTTCAATCTGCGCAAAATAGTGGAAATCCACCCTTCGATCCACTCTTCCTTTTTCAGCATCGATTTCTCCAGCTAACAGTTTAAGTAACGTGGATTTGCCACTGCCATTATCCCCAACGATACCGATCCGCGCATTTTCATAAATTGCTTGTTCTTTGATTGCTAAAATTTCTTTTCCATCATAACTAATCTCAATATCTTTTAATTTTACTGCTAATGCTTCCATTGTTTGCACTCCTTTTGTGCAAATGAACAGCTTTCTGACGGAAACACAAAAAAGAAGCAGCCTGTGAAAGACTACTTCTTCAAGAAATTTGTCCATACTAAAATAAGCATAGAAAAACAGCAAGGTTCCCGTGAATTGTCATTTACAAGTTGTTTTTAAACGATTCAATTAATTGTTTAAAAATACTTGATCCAAATAAAACAACCACATGTCACATCGCTCCTTTTCTCTAATATACTTTCAGTTTATCATGATTGAAACCGTTTGACAAACGATTTCAGGGCTGATGAAGTGTGTTAAGCAACAAGATCCTTAACTCCTCAATTGTTCAAATTTAAGGATTACGAGATGACCAACAAGGATTTGATTGCTTTTCGTTCATCCATCGCTTCATAAGCAGCTTGGATTTGATCTAACTCGAATTGTTGCGTAAAGACTTTTCCTGGTTCGATTTCATTTGATAAGACTGCTTCTAATAGTGAAGCTCGGTCGTGGGTCGTCACCGCAGCGATCCCTCCACGTAAGCCAATATTTCGATAGAACAAAGCATTCGTATCCAATTCATCCACATGAGGAACACCTACACGTCCAACTACCGCACCAGGGCGTCCAACTTTTACTGCCGTTTCAACCGCTTGTTGCGTGCCAACGCATTCTAACACTGCATCTGCGCCAGCCCCTGTCATTTTCATGACTTCAGCGATTGCTTCTTCCCCGCGAGCCGCAATGATATCTGTTGCCCCAAATGACAAAGCTAGCTTTTGGCGGTCTTCGTGTCGACTCATCGCAATGATTCTTGATGCGCCTAACAATTTTGCGCCAATCACGCCACATAAACCTACAGCACCATCGCCGATCACGACGACCGTATCTCCTTCTTTCACCTCAGCACTCACTGCTGCATGATAGCCAGTCGCCATGACATCCGCCAACGTAACAAACGAATTTAACATGTCTTCAGAATAATCTTCTGGTTTTCCTGGGATCTTCACCAATCCCCAGTTCGCATTACGATAACGAATATATTCTGCCTGATAACCTGTTGAACCCGAAGTATCTGATAAACAGTCGCCATCAAACCCAGCTAAACAAGCCTCGCATTCCCCACAGCCATGAGTAAATGGCACAATGACAAAATCTCCTGGCTGAACATTTGTTACATCTTTCGCTACCTCTTCCACAACACCGATCGCTTCATGACCTGCTGAAGAACCTGCTTCTTTTTTAGAGATTCCCCGATACCACCATAGATCAGAACCACAGACACTCGCTCGTACCACACGAATGATGGCTTCGTTTTCTCGTTGCAACTCTGGCTTTGGAATTTCTTTAATGGCCATTTTCCCTGGCTCTAAAAATACTGTTGCTTTCATAGCTTCCACTCCTTCGATTGATTGCTTCTAGTATAGCCCCTTGAGTCAACTCCAAGTCAAATGAAAACAATTATAATCCTCTTATTACCAACGAGACGGGAGAAAATGTCTTCGCTTTTATGTATTCGCTATGGTATTATGGCCTTGAAAAAGAGCGTTGCGCCAACAACTCTCTCTTCAGATAACACCGTTTTACTGGTGACTAGTTTGGTTATCTTGTCGCTGATTATCAGAACCAATGTTGCAAATGCCAATGCAAATATCAATGCCTCAAACACAGACATGCTTATTCCTTTTCTAGGAGAAAGCCACAGATCAACATAGGCATCACCTCTTTTCTAAAGGCTAGCCACCGCATAAACTATACGATCCTTGTCAGGATACTATAAACTGAAAATCTAAACCTTAATTTTTAAATTTTCTTGTTATTTTTAGTATTGCGATTTCTACCTCTTTTTGTTCTTCTACCAGAACAAAAGAAAGTGAACTCGCTTTTATGTAGCAACTATGGTATCATGACGTTGAAAAGAGGAGTTGCATCAACAACTCCCCTTCAGATAGCATCGTTTAAAACAATGGCTAGTTTAGATATTTACAAAAAATAACCGTTAAACCTTCCAAAGTTTAAGTGGCGGTTATTTTTTGTTGTCTTTGTCGCTGATTATCAGAACCAATGTTGCAAATGATAATGCAAACATCAATGCCTCAAACACAGACATGCTTATTCCTTTCCAGGAGAAAGCCATAGATCAACATAGGCATCACCTCTTTCTTAAAGGCTAGCCACCGCATAAACTATACGATCTTTGTCAGTATACTACAAACTAAAAATCCAAACCTTGATTTTTAGATTTTCATGTTATTTTTAATGATGCAAAAACGGAAAAGCCTGCGAGTTCCTCACTCCATACTTTTCCGTTTTTTGCTAAGATTAAAAAGAATGATTAATGATCAAATCAACAAAATCCCTCAGCTCAAGCTTTTTATAGCTTTTCCACTAATGCTTCTAATTCATTCAATCGTTGTTCAAACATAGCCATCGCATCTTCAATGTAAGCAGCTTCTGTCATATCGACACCCGCTTTTTTCATTACTTCTACTGGATAATCGCTATTTCCTGATTTTAGATAAGTTAGGTAAGCATCTAACGCACCTGGTTCTTTATCCCAGATTTTTTTCGCTAAAGCAGATGCCGCAGAGAAACCAGTTGAGTATTGATAGACATAATAATTATAGTAAAAATGAGGGATACGTGCCCACTCATATTTGATCTCCGGATCTTTCTCAACAGCTGGACCATAATATTTGGCATTTAATTCGCCGTAGCTTTCACTTAGATATTCACTAGTCAAAGGTGTTCCTTTTGCATCTTCTTGATGCATGAAATGTTCAAACTCAGCAAATTGTGTTTGACGGAAAATCGTGCCTTTGAAGCCATCTAAATAATGATTCAACACATAGGCGCGGACACGAGGATCTTCTTCGGTCGCTAATAAATGTTCAGTCAAAATATTTTCATTTGTAGTTGAGGCAATCTCTGCTAAAAAGATTGAGTAATCACCGTAGACGAAAGGTTGATTCGAACGTGTGAAATAGCTGTGAACACTATGTCCCATCTCATGGACCAACGTGAATAATTGATCCAACGTGTCATGCCAGTTCATCAAGATGTATGGATTTGTATCATAGCTGCCAGAAGAATAAGCGCCACTGCGTTTTCCTTTATTTTCAACCACATCGATCCAACGGCTTGAAAAAGCTTCTTTGACAACCGCAAGATATTCTTCGCCCATTGGTGCAAGTGATTCAATCGCTTTTTCCACTGCTTCTTCATACGTGAATTTGATTGGCGCTTCACCTAATACTGGGGTATATAGATCGTACATGTGTAATGTATCTACGTCCAATAAACGTTTACGTAATTCCATATAACGATGCAATAGTGGCAAATGTTTGTTTACAACAGTCACCAATGTGTCATACACACTTTCAGGGATATGGTTATTACTCAATGATGCTTCTCTTGCAGAAGTGTAGTTACGTGCTTTTGCTTTGAAATTATGCCCTTTGATATGTGTGCCAAGCGTAGAAGCAAAGGTATTTCTAAATTGCTCATATACGCTGTATAGACCTTTAAATGCCGCTTCACGTACTTCACGATCGGTACTCTCTAATAGTTGACCATATACACCATGTGACAGCTGGATTTTTTCACCATTTTCACCAGTGATCGTTGGGAACTCTAAGTCAGCATTATTTAATACTGCAAACGTACTACTTGAGGCGCCAAAAATTTCTCCAGCTCCAGCAAGTAACGCTTCTTGGTCCGCTGATAAGACGTGTTTGCGGTTATCGACCATTTGTTTTACGTAATGACGATAAACCTCTAATTTTGGCTCTTCTTCAAAATAGCGCCAAATTTGCTCGTCAGAAAGTTGTAGTACTTCTGGCTCATACCAAGCAATCGCTTCACTGACTTTTGAAAGTAGGCTTCCTGCGCGTGCGTATAGTGCTTGATACGTTGTGTTTGTCGTATCTTGGTCATTTTTCAAATGGGAATAGACATAAATAAGCTCAACTTTACGATACATCGCTAAGACAAATTCAAGCGCATCCAAAAATGCTGTTGCACCATTACCCAATGTACCTTTGTAATGCTCAGAATTTTTTAATTCTTCAGTCAATTCTTGGTATTTTTTATCAAATTCTTGATCACTTGAGAAGATCGGTGTTAGATCCCACGTCAATTTCTCAGGCAAATCTTCTCTTTTTGGTAACTTTGTTGTTTCGCTCATCTGTTCCACTCCTTTTGATCATCTTTGTAACCAGACTTATTTTCCTAGAAAATATCAGTTACTTTTTTATTTACTCTCTTGAGTTTATCATAACTCCTTAATGTTTTGTATAGAGAATTCTTCTCCTATTTTTCTACCAATCGTTTACATTCCTCATAAAATAAACGATAAATGTTTTCTTCCTCGATCAAAGGAAATAACCACTCGCTTTTATACTCCTTGATTTTTTGATACCACGTATTGAAATAACTTGTTGTTAAATCAGTCTTTTTACTTATAACCTGTGAAAACAACAGCCGATAAAAGAAGACTTGTTCAGTAAAAAAGAAAAAGAAGTCACTTTCTTTGTAGATCCATGATTCAAGATAAAGCAGGTGCTTCTTTCTTAGGTAACACTGTTCTTGCACTGCTAATACTCTTTTGTTTTTGCGAAGAATTTGTTTTGCTAACCAGTCTTTTGTTTTCACTGAATGTGCGTTTGTTGCTTTTCGCAAGGATTCACTTCCTCGTTCTAACACCGTTAATAGATCCTTCTCAAAAAAGGCCCAAGAAAACTGTTCAAATCTGATCTTTCCCGATAAACCTGTAATGATCTGACTATATAAATAAATCATCTGTGTGGACCAATCGATTTGCCAAAAATGAAGACCTCGTAAATGGTCGTAGTAACAGAACTTTTTTTCTGGAATCAACCGATCTTTCTTTTTGAAAAACTTCATTCCTAACAGCCACCAGACAATATAACCATTTGCTTGATAGTTGGTTGTCCGTTCGATCATTCGAGTATAGGATAGTTGCGAACATTGAATCTCAAACACATGATGTCCAGCTATAATGTCAGGTCGTTGTGCCAATGGTGATAAATAACCTTCCATCTCTACTCTTGGATAGCTTTTTTTTAACCAGCCAAAACATTGTTTTTTCAGATAAAGATGTTCTTCAGATTCTGCCTCACTGAACACTTGGCAGTTCGTTGGATCATGATGAGAAAAATGGGCGATTCTTTTCTTTCCTCTTTTTAAAAAGACTTGATTCCCACAACTTGGACAATAGTACTTGCGCTCTTTTCTCGCCTCAGTTGCTAAAAAAACAGAACCTTCTTTGTCTTTTGCAAGCAGCATCTACTCACTCCCTTTCACTGGGTAAATACGCAAGCCATTAAAATCATACTCATACTAGTAAGCAATTTTAGAAATGGTTCATAAAATCATTTGACCTTAGAGCCACTCTACCCTCTAAACTATAAAAAGTAGTCTTCTAAATAAAATTAGTTGTATACATTAATAGAGCGAGGGAGAAAATTATATGTTAGATAAACAGATATATAGAAAATTATTTTCGGAATCTTTTTCAATCCCTATAGAAGTAACCTATTGGGATGGGAGTAATGAGAGATACGGATCACCAACGACAGATTTAGCAGCATCAATTACTTTTAATGAAGAAATAGCTATCAAAGAAGTGATCAACAATGCATCGATTACTTTTGGAGAAGCATACATGAATAAGAAAATTGAAATAAATGGGAACATCCAAAAAATTATTGCTGATGCTTATCTTCAACAAAATAGCTTCTTGCGATCACGTAAATATATGAAATTCCTACCTAAATTAGCTAGACACACCAAAACACAGAATAAAAAGGATGTTGAACATCACTATGATTTAGGAAATGATTTTTATCGCTTATGGCTAGATCCCACATTGACTTATTCATGTGCATACTTCAAAAATCCTGAAGACTCACTAGAAACTGCTCAATTAAATAAAATTGGACGTATCTTAGATAAATTATTTATAAAAAAAGGGGATACCTTACTTGATATAGGATGTGGTTGGGGAACATTGATTCTTAAAGCAGCGAAGGAATACCATGTGAAATCAACTGGGGTTACATTGAGTAGCGAACAATATCACTATATTAAACAAAGGATAAAAGAAGAAAAATTAGAAGATAAATGTGAAGTGATTTTAGCAGATTATCGTGAACTAAAAGGGAAAAAATTTGATCATATAACAAGTGTCGGAATGATTGAACATGTTGGTCAAGACGGGTTGAATGAATACTTTATGAGTATTGATCAATTACTAGCAGAAAAGGGAACAGCACTTATCCATGGCATCAGCAGGCAACAAGGCGGAGCAACGAATGCTTGGTTGAACAAATACATCTTCCCGGGGGGATATGTTCCTGGGGTCGTAGAATTGGTTGATACAATCACTACGAATAATCTTCATGTTATTGATCTCGAAAGCTTGAGAAGAGATTATCAACTGACATTAGAACATTGGATAAGTAACTTCCATGCAGTCAAAAAAGAAGTGATTTCTATGAAGGGAGAAACTTTCTATCGGATGTGGGATCTATATCTACAAGCCAGTGCAGCCGGGTTTCAATCAAGTAATATTGATGTAGTGCAATATTTAATCGTAAAACCTGCTAATAACGAGATTCCCATGCGTCGTATATAGTTAATGGTACGTGTCTATTTACTTTGATCTCGTTTATAACATAGAAAATCCGGAAGAAAAATGAAACAACTTTTCTTCCGGATCTTTTTCGATTAAACACTTCAGTCATTATTGATAACGAATTATTTGGTCAAGCAGAGACTCTTTATGGTTTTTGTCTCAGTCTCCACGATAAAGCCTACCTAGCAGTTCCAACTGTCGCTATGGTAACTTATCTTTGCTTTATTCAAAATAAAATTTCACACGTTCCAAAGCATTTCGTTCCATCAATTGTTGCCCATATTCATTCAATGCTTCAGCGGTTCGTGTACTTTTTTCGGCGAATTCTAAAATACGTGCAAATTGATTTTCAACGTCCGTTTGGTTTAGATTCTCCATCCAGAAGTGAACGACTAAATAATAGCGTCCATCTAATTGGTATAGATCTGTCCAAGCTGATTCTAGCTGAACGTCATTCGCAAGCTGGATCACTTGTTCAAAGTCACTGAACACAAAGATTGCTCGTTGCTCACTTGCAGTAGTAGATTCTGTTAAGTCGCTTTCCTCTTCATTCGCAAGCATTTGCCCTTGAAGAAACTCACTAACATCTGCGCTATTCAATGTCGATTCATTGTTTTGGCCCAGCTCTTCGTCTGGCATGTTCTTACTGATAAACAGTTCTAGGCCATCTCCTTTTGGCAAAACTTGGAAAGTGACAGCTTCGCTACTTTGGAACTCCTCTTCAATATCCACTTCTTCTAAGATACTATAAAAAAAGTTTTCTATTTCTCTGTGGTTACCTAATAAATCTAAAAATGAGACACCTCGTTCTTCTAGGTCCTCATGACCGATCATCACACGAATCGTATTCTCATTGATATGTTCCATTTCCATTTGCTACACCTCACTTTTTCCCAACTATCCATATAGATTAATTGTAGCGAAATAAGAATAAATGTAAAGAAAAAATAATTAAGTCCTCAAAAAACACAATCTATTTTTAATAAAAAAAAACTTAGGAAGACTTCTTATCTTCCTAAGCTTGATCTGTGTTTTCTATAAGCCAGCCATTAGCTGGGCTTGACGTAATTCTAACTGACGAACATCTCGTGGTAAGAAACGACGAATTTCATCCTCATTAAAACCAACTTGTAGACGTTTGTTGTCGATCATGATTGGTCTACGTAACAATCCTGGGTTGTTTTGTACAAGTTCTAAAAGTTCTTGTAATGGTAACTCATCAAGATCCATGTTTAATTTTTGAAAAACTTTCGAACGTGTAGAAATAATTTCTTCTGTTCCGTCTTCCGTCATTTGTAAGATCGCTTTTAACTCAGAGCTATTAAGTGGTTCTGAAAAAATATTTCGCTCTACAAATGGAATCTGATGCTCTTGCAACCACGCACGAGCCTTTCTGCAGGAAGTACAACTTGGGGAAGTATATAGTGTTAACAACGTGCATCACTCCTTTTTGTGATTATAGCCACATTTTTGTAACAGAGGATCATGAAATCCCTCTATCTGTCCCTATTATACCTAATCAACATTTAAATAGCTAGCTTTTTTTAAAATTATTTTTTAAAAAAATGAAAGTTATCTAAGATAGATATACAGTTAAACCAAGGTTTCTCCTTTATTCGCAGTTAAAAAATTAGAGTTTTCAAATACTTTCACAATGTTAAATATATATATAACAGCATGTAAATCTGTACCAATCTTTTTTAAATCTCAAAAAATGAGAACGTTTTTTCTACATTAAATGTTTTTTATTTATTTTAATAACAAACAATTTAAAAAACTCAGAAAATATTGAAATTAAAAAAAAAGCTTATTTTAACGCTACAACAAAATCGTACGTACATAATCATTCGATCAAAAAGTCAAAAATCACTCGTTATCTTACATG